>NZ_JBIWNX010000001.1:569905-594751 GCF_044767415.1 Nocardioides sp. NPDC101246 | reverse complement strand
CGCGCCCCCCCCCCCCCCCCCCCCCCGGGGGGCCACCCCCCCCCCCCCCCCGCCCCCCCCCCCCCCCCCCCCCCGGCCGCGCGGGGCCCCCCCCCCCCCGGGGGGCCCCCCCCCCCCCGACGCGGGTGACGTCTCGGCGGTCAGTGCTCGGCGGCGTCGAGGAGTCGTCGACCGAGCTCGGCTACGCAGCGGCGTACCTCGTCGCCGTCGACCACGCGGAACGGGACGGCCTGTCGGGCGAGCTCCTGGGCGTACCAGCCCGGGCTGTTGGTGCTCCCGACGAGACGGCAGTGGCCGTCGTCGACGGGCTCGAGGCGGCCGAGGACGCGCGGAAGATAGCGGTCGACCTGCGCGAACGGAGCGTCGAAGACGACCTCGACCTCATAGGCCCAGCCGTCGCCGAGATGTTCCTCGACCTCGGCGACGGGGTCGATCTCCGGACGTACGAAGCCGGTCTCCTCGATGTCGACCGCGCCCATCCGATCGACACGGAGCACCCGGCGCGCGTCGGCGGTGTGCGACCAGCAGAGCAGATACCAGCGGGCATGGCGCACGACGACGGCCCAGGGGTCGACGACCATCTTGCGCTCGTTGCCGTTCTCGGTCGTGTAGGCGATGGTCGTGCGCCGCCGGGAGTCGCAGGCCTGGACCAGGCTGGTGGTGATGTCCGGGTCGGGCGAGACGGCGCTCTGGTCGGGGACGGCCGAGATCGTACGCCGCACCGCGGCCACCGTCTGGGACAGCGACTCGGGCAGCACCCGGCCGATCTTGCCGACCGCGCTCCCGACCAGACCGGTGGCGTCGGCGATGTCGTGGTGACCGTCGAGCAGGGCCATCACCAGGCCGAGCGCCTCCGCGGTGGTGAAGATGAGCGGCGTACGCATCCCTCGGCCGAGCCGGTAGCCGCCATAGGGACCGCGCTCGGACTCGACCGGGATCCCCGCCTCCCGCAGGATCGCGACGTAGCGGCGGGCCGCGCGCTCGGTGACCCGGAGCCGCTCGCCCAGCCGCTCGGCGGTGATGCCGGGGGAGGACTGCAGCAGCTCGAGGGTGAGCAGTGCGCGAGCGGTCGGGCTCTCGTCATGTGCCATCGTGGCGGCTCCCGGAAGTAGTTCGTCCGGATTCAGATTAGTCCGTCACTTCCGGTGCGGTGGGTCCCGTACCCTTACCGGCATATGAGACTTCTGCTGATCAGACACGGCCAGACCCCGAGCAACGTTTCGGGGGCGCTCGACACTGCCTTCCCGGGAGCGGGGTTGACCGAGCTCGGCCTGTCCCAGGCCGCGGCGGTTCCGGATGCGCTGGCGGGGGAGAGGATCGCGGGACTGTACGCCTCCCGGCTGGTGCGTACGCAGCTGACCGCCGCGCCGCTCGCCAGCCGGCTCGGCTTGCCGGTCGTCGTGCAGGAGGGGTTCGAGGAGATCACGGCCGGTCGCCTGGAGATGGCCACCGACAAGGAGTCCGTGACGGCGTACCTCCAGGCGCTCGGCGACTGGATCACCGGCGCGCTCGAGACCCCGGTTCCCGGCGGCGAGGCGGGCCACGAGTTCCTGGCGCGCTACGACGCCGCGGTGCAGTCCGTGGCCAAGCAGCACGGGCCCGACGACACCGTCGCGATCGTCTCGCACGGTGCCGCGATCCGGATGTGGACCGGGCTGCGCACCACGCGGTCGCCCGCCTTCGGCGACGACAACCGGATCCGCAACACCGGTCTCGCGATCGTCGAGGGCAGCCTGGAGGAGGGCTGGACCACGACCTCCTGGAACAACGACCCGCTGGGCGGTGCGCACCTGATCGGCGAGGGATTCTGATCCTCCGCTCCCTCCCGGCCCGACCGCCGGCGCCGCGTGGGTGAGGATGGGGCCATGGCCTCCGAGGAAGACTCCCCACGCACCTTCGTCCCGGTCGCGCCCGCGGAGCGGCCACGCCGCACCCGGAGCACGGTCCGCGTGCTCCTGATCGATGACCGCGACCGGATCCTGCTCTTCGCCGACTCGGACCCGGGCATCCCGGGAGCGCGCTGGTGGATCACCCCCGGCGGCGGCATCGACCCGGGCGAGAGCGAGCGGGTCGCCGCGGTGCGGGAGCTCGAGGAGGAGACCGGTCTCCGGGTCACCGAGACCGACCTGCTCGGGCCGACGATGCGGCGCACCGTGGTGCACGGCTACAGCGACGTGGTCATCGACCAGGACGACGTCTTCTACGCCTGCTGGGTGCCGGTCTTCGAGGTCTCCACCGCCGGCCACACCGAGGAGGAGCTGCTCACCATGGCCGAGCACCGCTGGTGGACGCGGGCGGAGCTCGCGGCGACCGATGAGGAGATCTGGCCGGCGGTGCTCCTCGACCTGTGGAAGGACGCCGACGTACGCCGCGATGCGGCCGCCTCCGATCCTGCCGATGGCGGATGGGTGGAGGAGTCGTCGGTCCCGGCCTGAGGGCCGACCTGTAGACGCACCGCAGCCGACCATCCCCCACTCGATGGTCGGCTGCGGTCTTGCGAGATCCGGTCGATATCCCCCGGTATGACGAGATCTCTCGCAGGTGCCGTCTGCGCGAGCGTGAATCCCCCGATCCGCTCGTGCGACGACACTCAGTCCGTGGTGGTGCGGCCCCCCGACCGTGCCCTGGTCCTCCCCCTCAGTAGGCCCAGGGCGTCCACCCACAGCATCAGGCTGTGTACGACGGACCGAAGATGTAGGCGCATGGTCAGCGGAAGGCGCCGAGCGCGACGATGCCGGCCGCTGCCACGGCGGCGACGCCGAACATCGTGGTGCCGACGGCCGGCGGCATCCCGCCGCGGTGCTTGTGCTCCGACGGGTCGGGCTTGCGGAGGCTGCGGACGGCGTCGAGGACGTTGTTGCGGATCGACTCGACGGCGGTCAGGTCACTGCGGTGACGTGCGGTGATCGTGGTGGTAGCCATGGTGTTTCCTCTTCTCGGCGGTCGGCGCTGGCCGTCCGGTGTCCGGCGGCCTTCACGTGAGAGAAACGGGGTCGCGACCAGGTCATGACGCGGCTTTTCACCACTTTGAAGTTACAGAACATCCACATCTGAGAAACTTCATGCCGAGCCCGTACGCTGCGCGTCATGACCACGACGCTGGTGGAGATCACGCGGGAGTGGGGCCGGATCGGAGTCATCGGGTTCGGCGGACCGCCCGCCCATATCCGCCTGCTGCGCGAGACCGTCGTCGAGCGCCGCGGCTGGGTCGAGCCGGAGGAGTTCGAGGACGCGATCGCGACCTGCAACCTGCTCCCGGGGCCCTCCTCGACGCAGCTGGCGATCTTCACCGCCTGGCGGGTCCGAGGAGCCCTCGGTGCGCTGGTCGGCGGGCTCGCGTTCATCCTGCCCGGTCTGGTGCTGATCCTCGCCCTGGCGGCGCTGTTCCTGGGCGACCCGCCCGCGTGGGTGCTCGGCGCGGGCGCCGGTGCCGGTGCGGCGGTCGCCGCGGTCGCGGTCCAGGCGGGCTGGGCGCTGGTGCCGTCCTCCTACGAGCGGACCGCGTCGCGCCCGCGATGGATCCTCTACGCCGTCGTCGGCACCGTCGCCGCCGCGACGACCGGAGCCTGGGTGGTCCTCGTGCTCGTGGGCGCCGGGCTCGTCGAGGTGGCGATGCGGAGGCCGTGGCGTACGAACTCCTTCCAGTCGGTCCTCACCGTGCCGGTCCTGGCCCAAGGAGCGCTCACCGCCGCGGTGGCGGCACCGCTGGCGTGGACGGCCTTCAAGGTCGGCGCGCTGTCGTACGGCGGCGGGTTCGTGATCATCCCGCTGATGCAGTCGGATGCGGTCGACCGCTACGGCTGGATGAGCGACGCCGAGTTCCTCAACGCGGTCGCGCTCGGGCAGATCACCCCGGGCCCGGTCGTCCACACCGTCGCGGTCGTCGGTTTCGCGGCCGCCGGACTCCTCGGCGCGCTGGGTGCGGCCGTGATCGCGTTCGGGCCGTCGTTCGTGATGATCATCGCGGGCGGTCGGCACTTCGAGGCGCTGCGCTCCTCGCCGCTCGCCCGCGCCTTCCTCGACGGCGCCGGGCCGGCTGCGATCGGTGCCATCCTCGGGTCCGCGGTCCCGCTGGCACTGGCGACGAGCGAATGGTGGCAGTGGATGGTGCTGGCTGCCGCCGGCGTACTCCTGCTGCTGCTCAAGCGCGGGGTGGTCCTCACCCTGCTGCTTGCGGCAGGGGTCGGTGTCGTCGTGGCTCTTGCCGGTGGGCCGCTGCCGTGAATGCTGACCGAGGTGACTCGGTCAGCGCTCACTCCCCTCGTGGAGCTCCGCGAAGGGAGTTGGCGTTCACCGAGTTACCTCGGTGAACATCCCGCCGTACGACTAGAGGTAGAGCCCGCCGGACGTGTCGCCGTGGTCGTGCTGGCCGCCCTGCGGGGCCCCGCCCTGGCTGTGGGCCGGCTGGCCCTCGGGGGAGAGGCTCACGCCCGGCGGCAGGCCCTTGCGGATCTGCTCGAACTGGGCGCGCGCGGCGACCTGCTGGGCGTAGATGGCGGTCTGGATGCCGTGGAAGAGACCCTCGAGCCAGCCGACCAGCTGAGCCTGCGCGATCCGCAGCTCACCCTCCGACGGGGTCTGCTGCTCGGCGAAGGGCAGCGAGAGCCGTTCCAGCTCCTCGACCAGCTCGGGTGCGAGCCCGGACTCGAGCTCCTTTATCGAGGCCTGGTGGATCTCGCGGAGCCGGTTGCGGGAGGCCTCGTCGAGCGGTGCGGCCTTCACCTCCTCGAGCAGCTGTCGGATCATCGAACCGATCCGCATCACCTTCGCGGGCTGCTCCACGAGGTCGGTCACATCGCGCTCTTCGTCCTCGTTCGCCTCCGGCGCGGTGGCGTCCTTGAGTACGTCGGCGGGCACCGCGATCGGCTGCCCGTCGGGTCCGATGACCACGACTTCCCCGGTCTGCTCCTGCGTCATGCGCTCAACCCTACCTAGCCAGCGGTGGTCAGCAGGATCTTGCCGGTGTGCGTGCCGGACTCCATGAGCCGGTGTGCCTCGGCGGCCTCCGCCAGCGGAAGTACGTCCTGCACGACCGCCTTCACCTCGCCGGCCTCGACCATCGGCCAGATGCGCTCGACGACCTCGGCGCAGATCGTCGCCTTCTGCTCGACCGGGCGGCCGCGGAGGTTGGTGGCGATCACCGCGGCCCGCTTGCGGAGCAGGGCGTTGATGTCGAGCTCGGCCTTGGTGCCGCCCTGCATGCCGATGATGACCAGACGACCCTCGGGGTTGAGGGCGTCGATGTTGCGGGTGAGGTATTTCGCACCCATGTTGTCCAGGATGACGTCGGCGCCGCCGTAGACCTTGGCGACCTCGACGAAGTCCTGGTCCTTGTAGTTGATGACCGCCTCGGCGCCGAGCGACTTGGCGAGCTCGGCCTTCTCGGCAGAGCCGACCGTGGTGATCACCCGGGCGCCGATCTGGCTGGCGAGCTGGATCGCCATCGTGCCGATCCCGCCGGCACCGCCGTGGACGAGGAACGTCTCGTCGGGAGTCAGCCCGCCGACCATGAACACGTTGGACCACACGGTGGTGGTGACCTCGGGGAGTGCGGCGGCGGTGACCAGGTCGATGCCCTCCGGCACCGGCATCACCTGTCCGGCCGGGACGGCGACCTTCGTCGCGTAGCCGCCGCCGGCCAGGAGCGCGCACACCTCGTCGCCCTCCTGCCACCCCTCGACGCCCTCGCCGACCGCCGAGATCACCCCGCTGCACTCCATCCCGATGATGTCGCTGGCGCCCTTCGGGGGCGGGTAGAAGCCCTGCCGCTGCAGCAGGTCGGCCCGGTTGAGGCCCGCTGCGGCTACGTCGATCACGACCTCACCAGCTGCCGGCTCCGGGTCGGGTCGGTCGGTGACGGTGAGGACCTCAGGCCCTCCGGGCTGCTCTGCTACGACGGCTCGCATGCCTCAACACTAGGAGGCTAGAGCGACTTCAGATCCGTCCAGGTGTCGATGTCGCGATGCTCGTCGCCCTCGGACGGGACCTCGACGAGGTCGAGGTCGGCCAGGAGCTTGCGCAACGGCATCCCGTGCTGCCCCTCGTGGTCGGGTCGGACCTCGGCGAGCCGTGCGGTGGAGAGGACCAGGGCCAGCTGGCGGCGCTCGTCGGGCCCGACGAGCACGGCGCCGTCGCGACCGAACGCCGCCTCCCGGAGCCGCGACAGGGTCCGCGGACGTAGGAAGGGCATGTCGACGGCGACCACACCGACGTACGCCCGGGGGGTCAGCAGTGCGTCCACGCCGGTCAGCAGGGCGGCGACCGGGCCGCCGAAGCGGGGGTCCTCGCGGACGAAGGTCACCGGACGTTCGGTGTGCACCGGGTCGCCCACGACGACGACCTCCATCGCGTCGACCACGGCGTCCAGCGTCCAGGCCAGCATGGTGCGGCCGCCGAGCTCGATGCCGGACTTGTCGATCCCGTCGAGGCGGGAGCTGCGTCCTCCGGCGAGCAGCACGGCCGCGTACGGCTCCCATTCGTCCCAGGCAGTCACGCCCTGGACTCTAGTCTGGAGGCGTGACGACCTGGAACAGCCTTCGGATCAGTCTCGTGCAGCAGGCGTCCGGCCTCGAACCGGGCGCCAACCGAGCGCTCCTGGCGGAGCTGACGCCGGAGGGCAGCGATCTGATCGTCTTCCCGGAGGTCTTCGCCCGCGACTTCGGCAAGCCGGGATCCGACCTGAGCTCCTTCGCCGAGAGGCAGGACGGGCCGTTCGGGACCGAGCTGTCCCGGGTGGCCGGGGAGCGTGCGGCCACGGTGGTGGCCGGGATGCTCGAGACGAGCGGCGACCCCGAGGGGAGGCCGTTCAACACGCTGCTCGTGCGAGGCGGTGCGGAGGCGGCGTACCGGAAGATCCATCTCTACGACTCCTTCGGCTACAAGGAGTCGGACGCGCTGGTCGCCGGGTCGACCGAGCCGGTCGTGGTCGACATCGACGGGGTGCCGACGGGGCTGATGACCTGCTACGACCTGCGCTTCCCCGAGCTCGCGCGGAGCCTGGTCGACCAGGGCGCCGAGCTGATCGTGCTGCCGGCCGCGTGGGTGGCCGGTCCACGCAAGGTCGACCACTGGCGCACGCTCGTGCGAGCACGCGCGATCGAGAACACCGTCTTCATCGCGGCGGCTGCCCAGTCGGCCCCTCGCTACTGCGGTCACTCGATGGTCGTCGACCCTCTCGGCGACGTGCTGGCCGAGGCCGGGGACGGCGACGAGATCGTCTCCGCGACGATCGATCGAGCCGTGCTCGAGGAGGCGCGTCGCACCAACCCCTCCCTGGTCAACCGCAGAATGTGACCCTCGTCAACAACTCCCCGTCACAGCGGTAAACGGATATCGATGACTCGTTAGGTTCACCCCTTCCCCGGTATCCTCGCCTGTTATGGACCGAGCCCCCCGCCGTCGCGCTGACAAGAGCAAGCGTGGCCGTCGTGCAGCCGGTCGCAGTGAACCCACACCCGCCTACGTCGAGCCGACCTCGAGCGAGGCGCTGGCCTACGACCAGTGGGCGGAGGACGACTGGTCGGGCTATCAGGACACCGGCCAGACCTACGACGGGCAGAGCAACAGCCAGGGCTGGAGCGAGAACGGCTGGGCCGAGGACGCCTGGTACGACGAGCGTCAGCCGCCTCAGGAACCTCCCGCCACGGGTGGTGGCCGCCGGATCGCCGGGCGTGCCGAGCCCGAGCAGTTCGACGAGCCGAACGGCTACACGGGCAAGCGTGCCGCGCGTACGGCACCGGAGGAGTCCCCCTACGGCGGCTACCCGACGCCGGGGTACCGAGCCGAGCCCGAGCCGGCGCTGAGCGGGCCGACCGCGCCGCCGCCGAGTGCGTGGCAGGCGCCCGCCTACTCCACGCCGGCTCCCTACCTCGGCACGACCGGTCTGGCGCAGGCGCCGCAGACGCCGTCCCACGTCCAGCAGCCCGCCTATCAGGCCGACCCCTACCAGTCCGGCCATCTCGAGCCGGTCCATGATCCAGCCGGGCCCTACGACATCGAGCCGTCGGGTCGGCCCACCACCGCCGCGAAGGTGACCTCGTTCCTCGCGCAGCCGAGGGTCCCCGGGGCAGGCGCCGCCCGCGCCGGCCTCGGCATCATCGAGAGCCTGACCGCCGGCACCGTCCGGGCGATCTGGCTGGCCGCGCTCGTCGTCGGTGTGCTCGGTCTCGGGGTCAGCGCGTTCGACCTCGGCCCGGAGATCTTCGGCGGCCTCGGCGCCGTCGTGGTCGGCACCGCCTACACCTTCGCGCTGGCGCACCGCACCGGTGGCCGCCCGCTGATCTTCGGCTCTCTGGCAGCGGTTGCCGGGCTCGTCGTGGTGCTCGTGGACAACGAGGCGCTGCGTACGGGAGCGGCGGTTCTGGTCGCATCGGTGGCCGCGGTCCTCGCGGTGATGGCCACCGTCCCGTCGCGTCGCTTCCCGAAGACGATCCGGGAGACGTTCATCGCGGTCGGCATCGCCGCGCTCGGAAGCTTCGCCGCGCTCGGCTTCGAGCCGGTGGTGATGGTCTCCCGGTTCGAGTACGCGACGCTGGCCTGCTCGCTCGCGATCGCCTTCTTCGCGGTCTACCGCCTCGGCGCCGGCCTGCACGGCCTCGGCCGGCGCGGCGCGATCATCGTCGGCATCGGTGGCCTGATGCTCGCGCTCACCCTGATCTACGCCGAGATGCTGCGCCGCTACGGCAGCACCGGCCTGATGGACTCGGTCGACGACATGCAGCGCTGGTGCCGCATCCACATCGGTGGCTACCCGCACCCGATCCAGGCGCTCTTCGGGGTCCCGGCGCTGGTCTGGGGCACCCACATGCGCTCCCGGCGCCGCCAGGGCTGGTGGGTCTGCCTCTTCGGTGTCGCGCTCACCGCGCCGGTCGCGAGCACGTTCCTCAACCCCGATGTCGGGCTCGCCGAAGCGGCTCTCTCGGTCGTCTACAGCATCCTCATCGGCCTGGTGATCGCGTTCATCATCATCCGCATCGACCTCGCGCTCACCGGTTCGCCGGCCGCCGGCAGCGGTCGCAGGGCGGCGCGTGAGGCCGATGAGGCCAGCGCCGTCCGCCCCGAGCCCGGCCGTACCCACGCGCTGCTCTGAGGCGCTCCGCGGCTGGGGCTACCTCGCGGTAACCCATAGGTTCTGGGTATGAACCGAAGAGTCCCCACCACGATCGCTGCCGAGATGGTCGCGAACGTCATGAGCGTCGGAGTGCAGCCCGGGGACAAGGTTGCCGTCGGAGACACCGTCATGCTTCTGGAGTCGATGAAGATGGAGATCCCGGTCCTCGCCGAGGCCCCGGGCACCGTGGTGGCGGTCAAGGTCGCCTCCGGCGACGTCGTCCAGGAGGGCGACGTCCTCGTCGAGTTGAGCGCCTGAGCCTCAGGCGCACTACACTCGCTCACGCGCCCACGGGCGCATGGAGGGGTGCCGGAGTGGCCGATCGGAACCGCCTTGAAAGCGGTCGTAGGGAGACCTACCGCGGGTTCGAATCCCGCCCCCTCTGCTGAGATACACTAGCCCCTGACCTGCACATATGCAGGTCAGGGGCTTCGTTCATTTCGGAGCATCAACGAGCCATCAACGAACGTGAGTGAGCATGTAGCCATGGCGAGTGTGCGCAGGAACGGAAAAGCAGGCGCGAGTGACCACGAGTGCACATGGAGCGTGCTCTTTCGGCAGAACAAGAAACAGCGCTCGAAGACGTTCGTCTCAGCAGCGGCGGCCGAGGACTTCAAGGACAGCATCGAGAAGTTCGGGGTCGAGCGAGCCCTGCGCTACCTGCAGGACGAGACGCCGCGGCCGGCGGGCATCAGCCTGGACGAGCTCGCGGAGAAGTGGCTGGCGTCAAAGAAGGGCGACGTCACCCCGAACATCCACCGCGGCTACCGGCGCGACTACGACAACTGGATCCATGAACGCCTTGGCCACCGAGAGGCCGACAGCATCGATGAGAGTGACGTGCAGGACTGGGTCGACTGGATGAAGGTTCGGCCGGCCAAGAAGGGAGGGAGCCCCATCGGTCCGAAGTCCATCGCTGATCGGCATGCCATCCTGCATCAGATCTTCAAGTGGGGATCGGCGCGGTCGCGGCACCTCGTGGTGCACAACCCGTGCAAGGAGACCGAGCTGCCCAAGCGACACAAGACGTCGCCGAAGGGCCTCCGCATCCCCGAGCTCATGAGGCTGCTCGAGGCAGGCGTGGAGCTCGACGACGAGGACACGGCCGATGTCGTGGCATTCATGGCCGGGACCGGGTGGCGCATCAGCGAGGCGATAGCCCTGACCTGCATCGCAGTCGAGGACGAGGGAGACAAACTGTTCGTCACGATGGACCGCGTGCACCGCCGCGGGGTCGGTTTCACCGAGGGTGGCAAGTCGGAGGCAGCCATCGGTCGCCGGCTGCGAGTCGTCGGCCCGGCGGTCCACGTCATCCGGCGTCGCGTCGTCGGCAAGGCACCCGGCGACCTCGTCTTCACCTTCAAGGACGGGCGACCCGGCGTGAACCGCGAGGGCCCCTGGAATCCGACCTCATTCCGCGACCGCAGATGGAAGAGGCTGGTCGCAGCCGCCAGCCTCGCCGACCGCAAGCCCACTCCGCACTGGCTACGGCACACGCACGTTGCCCTGTGTCACGCCGCCGGGATGTCCCTGGCCGAGATCCAGCGGCGCCTCGGGCACGAGGACATCCAGACGACGATCAACATCTACGGCCGCATGATCGATGAGATGAACGACGAGGCGGCGGACAAGCTTGCCTTGTTGTTGACGCCGCGACCCGCGCGCGAACAGGTCATCGAAGGGACCGTGGTCGGCGAGGTGGCAGCGCCCCGGGAGGATGCCTAAGCGGCGTTGGCCAGGCGCGCCGAGAGCGCCTGCCAGATCTCCTTGAGCAAGACCGAATCAATCTGGTCCTTGCGTATCAAGAGCCAGACCGTCCCGTCGGGCTCGTGAACGAAAGCCCATCGCAGGGCCCCGCGAAGTTCGTCTTCGGTGACGAACACGATGTGGTGCATCTGTTCCCCAAACACCGCGGCGAGTGTCCGGTTTGGCCGCGATCAAGCGACGGTAAACCCTTACCCGCACCGTTGTGGGGGTTACTGGCCAGAAACCCCCAGAACCACAGGTAACGATTGTGTACGGTCCGGGTTACGCCCGCTTGCCCTTGCGGTCCTCGATGATCTTCATGATCTGCTCGCGCATCATGTCCGCCTGATCGGGCGCGCCGCTGATGGTGAAGGTGGTGCCGTCGGGCTCGACCATCTGGAAGACCACAGGCTCGTCTGCCGCCGAGCCCTGCTCTGGTTCATCCGGGTCGATGCCAACATCTTTCAAGAGGTCGTTGAGGTACTCCTCGATCGCCAGCAGCTTGCTCTCCTGGGCGCTGGGGTCGCCGTCCACTGCCTTCTTCACCGTGGCGCGGCTGAAGCCGGTCGCCTCGGCTAGATCGCGCTGGCTCATCTTCGCCAGGCGCATCTGCAAATCGATCCTGGCGCCGCGTTCGACCCGGGACGGCGCGGGCTCATTCGTCATGTGGCGAAGTCTTTCAGGCGTTATCTGGGTATCCATCGAGTGACACCTCCTTGTAGCCGAATCTTGGGTTGCCCACCTGGGCCGGCCTGCAAGCGAAACGCGGACCTTCGGCATATCTCTATGGCTCACCTGGGCTATTTTGGTGGCCCGTTCGGCGCATTTGCTTGATCCAGGGGGAGTCCTGGTATAGAACTATGTGCCATGAGGTACAGCAAGATAGCCCGAGATGCGAAGCAGTCTGAGCCACTGCTCATCTCCGTCAGGGAGGCCGCCCACAGACTCGGGCTTGGGGTGTGGGTTGTCCGCGACCTGTGCGTCTCTGGCGAGCTGCGCGCCGGCAAGCCCACCCGCGAGTGGCGCATCGATCCTGCTTCGGTCGAGGAATACGCCAAGCGGATCACCACTCGCGACGGAGAGGTGCAGGCGTCATGAGCACCGTCCTCCTGACCGACGTCGCCCTCGCTGAGCAGTTGGCTATCGACGTGGAGGCGCTCCACGTCCTGCGCCGTCGTCACAAGTGGCCGTGCGTCAAGTTCGGCCGCTACACGGTCCGCTTCACCGAGCAGCAGGCTGAGCAGATCATCGCGGCCTGCACCGTGTCCCCGAGCAAGCCGAAGAAGGACGAGGCGCCGTCGAACGGGCTGACCAAGCGATCGGCGAAGGCGTCATGAGCCGGCCCGAGATCCTGGCCGCGATCAGGAAGTGCGGTGAGAGCGGATGTAAGACCTGCGTCGGACACCAGCACGAGTTGCTCACGGAGCACGGGTACCTCCGCCGCTTGGCCCAATCCGCCGCCCGCCATGGTGCGACCACGGAGCGCGTCCAGAAGATCCAGGACGCCAAGACTCAGTTGTCCAAGTACTACGACCGCGCTACTGAGCACCTCGAAGTGCACCTTGGGCAGGCGTCATGACCACCTCCCCGACCTGGTCCGCCGTGGATGACACCACCGCCGACCTCCTCACCATCCTGGCCGAGAAGAACCAGGCGCTCCCGGTCTGGGCCGACGAGTGGGACTGGTTCCTCCACATCCTCCGCGAGGCAGCGAAGGAGACAGGCGTCATCGACCAGAACGACGTGCGCGCCCAGCTCCGCGAGCGAGTCCGGCCGGCGCGCATCGGCGCCTACTACCGCCGTGCCTGCCTCCAGGGCCTCATCCGCACCGAAGGCTGGAACGAGTCCAACGACCTCGAGCAGCGGAACGCCGGCAAGCCCACCCGCACCTACAGGTGGCTCGGCACCACGACTTCCGCCCGTCCCGCGAGGGGGCAGGACGGTCGGAGCAGACCTCCCGAGCCCACTTCCCCGGGGCTCGGGACCTAGCCCCCCGGCTGGTCACGGGAAGGGAAGCCCGGGGCCAGCTGGGGCCACCAACTTCAGAAAAGCAGCGGGCCGACGCCACCCGACAAGACGACGTCGACCCACCTACAAGAAGGAGTCTCTCATGTTCGAGAGCACCAGCACCATCCCACTCCGAGGCGCACCCGAGCCCATCACCGACGCTCACCCGCCCATCTACGCCAGCGTCCTGCGCGAGTTCGTCTCCGCCGGCGACACCAGCTGGGGCGGTGGCAGCAAGCCCCCCGCGCGTGACTCCCGGGGCCGCTTCCTCCCGAAGGCAGGTGCGCGATGAACGAGTTCCAGATCGACCACGCCGCCGAGATGCTCGAGGCCCTCCGCTCCACCCGAGCCGAGAAGGTCCCGTTCGGCAACGACTCCGTGAACGACTGGGCCGCCCGGGTCTCGAACTTCACCAACGAGTTCACCGGCCGCCTCGCCGAGATCTTGTCGCAGTCCCCCGAGGGCCGCGACGCCTGGACCAAGGCGCTCGCCGAGACCTCAACCTACGCCCCGAACGAGGTGGCGTGATGAGGTTCCGACGCCCTGTCGTGATGTGCGACGCCGAAGACGGCGAGTGCGGCGAGTGGGAAGTGGATGACTACGAGGGGGGAGTCTCGTCGGTCACGACGTTCGGCCCTGACAGCACCACGACCATCATCACCGCCACCGTGCGCGCCCCCGGCTGGATCAGCACCGAGACCGCCGACTACTGCCCTGAGCACAAGGCGGAGGCCCAGTCATGAGCCCCCGAGCCCTCACCCAGGCCGAAGACGCCGAGGCCGCCTTCATCCTCGCGCACCCCTACGACCACCCGGCTGACGAGGTCGACCGGGCAGAGCGGCACCTCGCGCACAACGCCGAGCACGTCGCGCGTCGAGAGGCGGTGCGGTGATGGCCGAGGAACTCCGCCGCATTGACCCGCCGGGCTGTGGCTGCACCGACTGCCTCACTGGCTACTCGCGTCCAGCCAAGCCGGGCGAGAAGGAGGGTGACATCCAGCCGACTCGGGAGATCGTCACGGCCCGAGTGTCGACGCTGTCGATCGACTTCTCCGACTACACCGAGGCGCAGCGGGCCAAGTACGAGGGAACCCACGTCTACGTCGGCCTCCACGTGCCCATCGAGTACGTCAAGCACCTGACCCTCTCGACCGACGTCACGGTCGGAATCGAGGTCGAGTCATGACCTTCGAGGCCATCAACGGCGACGAGTCCTACCGCGCCAACGCCAAGGCCATGGTCACCGACCTGCAGGCCCACCTCGCCGCCAAGAGCGACGCCTACGAGTCGCTCGTCGCCGCAGTCATCGCCAAGGCGGACGAGTTCCGCCGCCACGGAAGCCAATGGCACGCCGAGCAGCTCGACGCCGTGCTCGACGGACACCTGAAGGAGAAGTCATGAGCGAGATCGACCCTGCTGTGGCGGGAACCTGCCGAGCGTGCGGCCAGGACCTGGTGCACGTGCCTGGCGAGAACACCTACCACCCGTGGAACGTGGAGTGGCCCGAGGGAAACCACTGCCCCGCCCTGCTTCCGCTCGGAGGCTTGGGCCACCTGTCGCGGCGCGTCCCCGACTCCGAGTTCATCGCTGGCGGTGCGTCATGAGCGCACCGATGAACCTCAGTGCCTACCAGCTGAAGCAGATCTCGAACGCGCTCGACGCCCTGTCCAAGATCCGCAACGAGACCGGCGTCGAGATCGGCGGCTTCGGCGGCGTGATGGAGATCCACCACATCGGCGCTGACGTCGTGCTGAACATCGAGTGGGACGACGCCAACGACGAGTACCGCATCGACGATCGGAGCGGGTCATGAGCGGCTGGGGCTACTTCTGGACCGCCGCCTTCTGGTTCGGCCTGGCGATCGCCCTGACAGTCGTCCTCGGCTGGTTCGGCGGCAGGGCCAAGCGCAACCTGCCGAAGGTGGTCCCGCTGAACGCCATGCTGCACGAGCAGGCCAGCGCCGAGGCATACGACGACCTGCCCGACATGGACGTCGAGGCGGGCGTCGTCTACGGCCCGCGCGAGGTGCTCGGTCCGCTCCCGAAGCGCGAGCCCGGAGAGAAGCTGGACTGGACCGACGCGCAGGTCTACTACCACCACGCCGACCGTGAGCAGCCCGGCGACGACACCATGGCTGCCCTCCACGACATGAGCGTCGAGGAGTTCTGGGCGCGTCTCCGTGAGCAGCAGATCGCCGTCTCGGCTGCGGTCGCTGCCCAGCGGCTCGACGTCGAGATCTTCGACCTGCTGCACGACGAGGAGGGCTCGCGATGACCGCCGAGACGCTCGCGGGACTGGTCTTCTTCGGCTCGCTGTTCTCCGTCATTGGCCTGGTCGCGCTCGGCCTCCAGTGGCACGACGGCTGGCGTCCGCACTTCATGCACGTCCGCCACGGCCGCTCGCTGCAACTGCTCGGAGTCGACCGGGGGCGGTGTCGCGACTGTAGCCGCTCTGCCAGCGACGCCGCCGTAACCGACTGCGGCCGCTGCTGGGAGCACTGCCCCCGCTGCGCCCGTCGCGAGGCCGACGACCCGGCCCGTCAGGTCGCAGCCATGGAGCGCGAGATGGGCATCGGGGGCTCGCGATGACCGACCCCAAGCCCATCCCCCTGACCGCCCACATGCGCGCCGTGGCCGACTCGGTGGCCGCGTGGCTGCGTGAGTCCGAGGCGCTGCACCCCATCCGCACGGTCGACCAGGCGCGTGTGGACCTGGGCGACGAAGACGCGAGCGAGTCGTGTGGTTCGCCCAGCCCGTGGTCCAACCAGACCTGTGACCAGCGCAAGGGCCACGACGGTCCGCACTGGGCAGAGGCCAGCGGCGAGAGCCCGTGGCACCGGGAGGACGCGTCATGAACCCCCCGCCCCCGCCGCGCCTCCCGTCGCCCAAGCCGTTCACGCGGCCCGTCCACACCGTCCGCAACTCCGCACGCGTCCCAGGAGGTTCGCGATGAGCATCAGGGTCACTGTCCATGACACCGAGACCGACGACCGGGAGGTGATGACGATTGAGAACGACTACGTCATCGTCACCGCCGGGACCTGCGTGGTCACCAACACTCAGACCTACGCCAACGGGACCCATGTCTTGACGGTCAAGGTCGAGGGGCGGCGGTCATGAGCCGCCATGACGCCCAGCACGAGTCCGCCCGCCTCACCCTGCAGGACGAGGCGCTCGACACGGAGTACGCCCGTCTCGCCGTCGAGGTCATGAACGCCGAAGTGCGCATGGACGAGATCAAGGCCAAGAAGGCACAGCTGCGCAACTCGGGCGCGCTCATCGGGTGGGGGCGGTCATGAGAAAGGGCTCAGCGAACACCCGCGCCCGGGCCGCAGTGTCGTCCCTCGGAAGCGACGGCGGGGCCACCATCTTCGTGTCCATCGTCGCTCGCCACTGGCTCCCGGCCGCACATAAGCAGGTCACCGAGCGCCCCGAACTGGCTGGCGTCGGCATCGCTGCTGACGTCCTCGACGCCGTGACGTGGGGTGCCTGATGGGTGCCGAGTACATCCCGCGTTGGCACACCGACTCCCGCGCGTGTTCGCACTCCAACGACGACGTGTGTCCGTTCTGCGACTTCGACGGGTATTACGCCGCCACCTACCCGACCTGCCCATGGCGAGAGACGGAGGAGTCATGAACGACCTAATCGTGACCATTGACCCTCTCGGCTCCGACGTCGACCGCCTCGGACCCGCCAACGCCGAGCAGCGAGCCGAGCGCAAGGAGCAGCGACGCGCCGAACGCCGTGCCTCGCTGCGCCGTGTCGGGCTGACGGTGCTCATCGACGGCATCTTCGGGCTCGGGCTCGTCGTCGGGGCGGTCGTCGGGGCGCTCAACCACGATGCGATCTTGGGGTGGATCCGATGAGCACGCAGGAAGAAGTCAAGGCCGATGCGCTGCGTGAGGCGGCGGACAGCCTCTACCTCAACCGCAAGGGCCAGCACAACGGCGGCGCGGCCGACTGGCTGCGCCGCCGGGCGAACCTCATCGACCCTCGGACACGAGGCTCCGTCTGCGACCACGGCAACCCGAAGACGGGCGACTGCGGCTACTGCGCCTCGGAGGTGCAGCGATGAGCCGCACCGCCCTCCAAGCCGCCGCGATGACCCTCGTCGCTGTCGTGCTCGTCGTGGCCCTGGTCCTCGGCTGGGTCACCTCGGGCGACACGTCCGGGGTGCCGAGTGGGGAGCCGTCGGGTGAGCGAGCTGAGCCGTGTGGGGATGCGCGTCCTGGATGGGTGATTCGCGATGAGTGAGTGCCCCGCCTGCCACGAGTCCATCCCAATGCCGGACCTCATGTGCTCCTGCCCTGAGCCGACGTGCACCGACTGCCACAACAAGCTCGAGCACTCCGGTGCTCCGTGCCCAGACTGCCCGAACAGCCAGGGCTACTTCGTCATCGGCCGGCGACCGAACGGCCAGACCATCAACGCCGTCTGCGGTACCTGCGACGGCAACAGGAGACTCCCATGACCCTGCATGTACTGCCCGACCTCGAGCAAGGCTCCGAGGATTGGTTCAACCAGCGCCGTGGGCTCGTCACCGCCTCGGTCATCGGCCAGCTGCTGAGCGTCCGAGCACCCGGCGCCGACGCCTACGAGTGCACCGACTGTGGCGCCCCTGCCAATGGCCCGTGCGTGAGCAAGGCCAAAGGCAAGGAGGGGACGCCCATCTCGACCATCCACGCGGCTCGGACGGCACTGGCTGCTGCGAAGGCGCGCGAGGTGCCGCCGATCATCGAGGTCGCCAACGACCAGACCTCGCAAGGGCTGACTCGGTTGCTGACTGCGGAGAGGGTGACGGGCTGGACCGACCCGACCTTCACGAGCGACGACATGTTCAGGGGCATCGAGGACGAGCCGCGAGCTCGGGATGCGTACAGCAAGAGCGAGAACGTGCCTGTGACCACGGTCGGGCTGATGGTCCGCGAGGAGCGGGGATGGAAGCTCGGATTCAGCCCGGACGGCCTCGTGGGCGACAACGGCCTGATCGAGATCAAGAGCAGGCGAGCGAAGAAGCACCTTCAGACCGTCCTGTCGAACAAGGTGCCAGCGGAGAACATGCCCCAGCTGATGGCCGGCCTGCTGGTCTCCGGGCGGAAGTGGATCGACTACGTGAGTTACTGCGGAGGCATGCCCCTCTGGGTCCAAAGGGTCTACCCGGACCAGCGCTGGTTCGACGCCATCATCGCCGCGGTCACCACGTTCGAGCAGGCATCCGAAGACATGGCCAGCCGGTACTTCGACGCCGTCTCCGGCCTCCCCAAGACGGAGCGTGTCGTCGAGCTGGAGATGGTGATCTAGATGGAGCGCTTCTGGTCCAAGGTCGCAAAGACCGAGACCTGCTGGATCTGGTCGGCCTACCGGGACGAGAAGGGCTACGGGTCGTTCGGCTGGAACGGCAAGCTCATCAAGGCCCATCGCGCCGCCTACGAACTGACCTTCGGGCCGATACCAAGCGGGGCGCACGTACTGCACTCCTGCGACAACCCATCGTGCGTCAACCCTGACCACCTCAGCCTGGGTACGCACACCGAGAACATGCGTCAGAAGGTCGCCCGGGGACGCGACCACAACGCTCGAAAGGTGGCCTGCATCAACGGCCACCCGCTCGACGAAACCAACACCTACGTGACCCCGGACGGACGGCGCAACTGCCGTACGTGCCGCACTGCCGCCAAGCGTGCCTATCGGGACCGCATCGCACAGAAGCAGGAGGCATCCTGATGGACCTCACCGAGAGCATCCAGCCCCGAAGCGACCAAGTCAACGCAGACGACCTCATCGCCGGCCCCATCACCTACACCGTGCGCGAGGTCATCAACGGCCGCGCTGAGTCCCCGTTCGACTTCATGCTCGTCGAGACCGACCGCGCGTACCGGCCGAGCAAGACCATGCGCCGCGTCATCGTCGCTGCTTGGGGTCCTGAAGCGAGCACCTACGCAGGCCGACGACTGACCCTCTACCGCGAGCCGTCGATCAAGTTCGGCGGGCAGACCGTAGGCGGGATCCGTATCTCCGCCATGAGCCACATCGACGACCGCGTCAGCTTGATGGTGCAGACCAGCCGTGGCAAGCGCGAGACGTTCGTCGTGGAGCCGCTGCCCGAGCTGAGCCGCCGTGACCAACTCCGCGCCGAGTGGGCCACCGCCGACCCCGAGCGCAAGAAGGCGATCGAGGCCGAGGTCGCCGCCATGGACACCGACACCCCGAAGGACCAGTCATGACCGACCTGACATTCGATGACGCCGAAGTGGCAGCCCACCCGAGCGAGATGAAGGTGTCCCAACTGGGCACCTCCGGCCGCTGGCACTTCGCCATCGACCCAATCGACCACGACAAGGATGCACTTCACGCCCAGGCGCTCACCATAAGCAACGACGAGGCGCTGTCCCTCGCCCGCGAGGTCGTCAAGCACACCCCGCACCTGCGCCTCATCCCCAGCGTCGAGCACGCCCCGGAGGCGAAGGAGGTGCTGGCGAAGGTCATCTACGGCGACGGCCAGCGCGGCTGGCTGCGCACCATCGACGGTACGCCCAACGCTGCGTCCTACGAGATCGCCCGGAACATCATCGACGCTGGCCTGGCGGTCGTCTCTGCCGGGGCGTGCGGCGCCACGGTCGGCCCGGTTCCGAAGTTGGATGGCGAGACGTTCGCGTGCGCCCGGCCGAAGGGCCACGAGGGAGACCACGAGGCCAAGGACGGCACGTGGTTCGTGGACTCAGTCGCTCGCCCTGCGGGTACGCCGAGCGTGGCGGAGATCTTCGACGTGCTCGACCGCTCCGGCTTCAAGGGCCTTGCTACCAAGCAGAGGGTCGCCAAGGCCATCCACGCGCTGTACGCCGGACGCGCCCCCGAGGCCGCACCTGAGTGGTGGACCGACACCGCGCAGGGCAAGAAGACGCTGCACTTCGAGGGCGTCGAGTGGGTCGAGGCGTCCGAGGCGGAGCGGCTGGACTCCGCCCGCGACGACCTCGCGACTGAGCGCGGGGACCTGATGGCCGAGGTCGCCCGCCTCCGGGACGCCCTGGAGAAGGCCGAGTCCGTCATCAACGCCATGCGCAACCTACACGCGCTCCAGAGCGAACGGCACGCGGCGCAACTGGCCTTCCGCGAGAAGACCTCCACCCTGCGCAGTGTCGAGCGTTCGGCGCAGGCCACCTACGAGGAGTACGACGCCGCGCGGCAGGCGCTGACTGAGGGCGCGAGCGGCGGTGAGTCCGATGACTGAGCCGATGCCCGCCATTACCGACCGCGAGCCGGACGCCTTCCGTGACTCCCACACGGGGCTGATCTTCCTGAACATGCGTAAGTACCCCACCAGCATCTCTGGCGTCTACGACCCGGGGCCCGTCGCCTTCACCTCACTCCATCTGGCCTCCGCTGACGACCTGGCCGCCCGTGACGAGGCCGTGCGCCGGGAGGTGCTGGCCGAGGTGGCAAGGGCGCGACACATCACGGTCGAGTTCGACTGCGAAGGGTGCGGCGAGACGCTGACGAGCGTCCTGGACGTCCTCGGTGGTTCTAGTGAGCGCGGCCGGGCATGGCCGAACGCGCTGGGCGAGACCATCAAGCACCGCTGCGCCGAGGCCACGCCCCACGCTGACGAGGAGCGCCCGTGACTGCCAAAGATATGCATTCCGACGCCCATAACCGGCTGCTGACCGATGACGACCGGGGCGCGATCGAGGAGTGCCTCGCGGAGCACAACGACGCGTGGTGGTGGCAGCAGGTAGATCACCTCGCGCCTGTCGTCGAGTCCATCGTCCGCGAGCACGTCTCCGCCGCGCTCACCCGCGAGGCCGACCACATCGCCGAGCGCATCCGCGCACACGGGGCCGGGATGCCCCACGGGTGCGACACCGGGGCGAGCAACCGCTGCGAGGCGTGGGGGCAGGACGAGGCGATGTTGCGGGCGGCTGCTCGTCGGGCGGGGGGCGAGGGATGAGCCGACCGAAGCTGCTGGACCTCTTCTGCTGCGCCGGCGGATGCTCCATGGGCTACTACGACGCGGGGTTCGATGTCGTCGGAGTCGACCTGACGCCGCGGCTCGACTACCCGTTCGAGTTCATCGAGTCCGACGCCATGGACGTGCTCGCCGACCACGGGTTCCTGAGCTCGTTCGACATCGTCCACACCTCGCCCCCATGCCAGCACTACAGCGTGGCCGCGAACGCCCATGGCAACGCCGACGACCACCCGGACCTTGTCGCGGCCACACGAGACGCACTGCGATCTTGGGGCGGCCCCTACGTCATCGAGAACGTGCCGACGGCGCCGCTCATCGATGCCGTGCTGATCTGCGGCTGGGCGATGGGCCTGCGCCACATCAAGCGGCACCGGCTGTTCGAGACGAACATGCCGCTGATGTCCCCCGGCTGCCTGTGCCCCGAGGGCGACACGGTCAGTGTCTTCGGGCACTCGGGCGAGGACCGTCGCAAGTCGGCCGGCGGAATGCGCAAGCACGTGCCGATCGCAGAGGTGCGCGAGCTGATGTGCGTCCCGTGGATCAAGGGCCGCGACGAGGTCAGTGAGTCTATCCCGCCGCCCTACACCGAGTTCCTGGGCGCACAGATTCTCGACTACCTCGAGGCGGTGGCCGCATGAACACCCAACTCCCCGAGTTCGTGGCGATGCTCGTGACCGGCCTGCTCGTCGTGGGCATCCTCTACGCCGCGGTCATGGCCATCTTCGGAGACAACAGGAGGGACCAATGACGACGAACAACCGAGACCGAGGCACCTTCGGCAAGCAGGACGTCGGCCACATCCCGGTGACCACCGAGGACGAACGCCACCGCGCGCGCCTGACTGTCGTCGAGAAGGCAGCCTCGCCCGCCGATGCGCTCGTGGCGCTCGGCATGCTCGGGCTGCTGGACGGTGCGCCATGAGAGACCTGCCCAGCATCACCGACCTCATCCCGCCGTTCGTCCGTGACGCCCTGTGCGCGCAGACAGATCCAGAGGCGTTCTTCCCCAAGAAGGGCGGCAGTGTCGCCGCAGCCAAGAAGATCTGCGCCGCATGCCCGGTGCGTGAGGAGTGCCTGCAGTATGCCCTCGACAACGACGAGCGCTTCGGTCTCTGGGGCGGCAAGTCCGACCGCGAGCGCCGCAAGATGTCCAGGACCCGGCGCTGCCAGTACTGCAGTAAGCCGTTCGAGCCCGGCTCCTCGCACGCGCGCATGTGCAGCGACGAGTGCCGCAGGCGGTCCCAGGCCGAGAGCGTCGCGGCCTCCAAGGCGCGCCAGCAAGGGAGGGCAGCTGCATGATCACTCCGGCGTGGCACCGTCGCGCGGCCTGTGCTGCGCTCGCACGGATCGAGATCAACATCTTCTTCAGCGGCACCAGTACCGACACGGCCGAGGCACTGGCCGTGTGTGCAACCTGCCCCGTGCGTGAGCAGTGCCTGGCGGACGCGCTCGCTACGGAGATGCCTTCGCGGGCCTACTACGTCCGCGGTGGCCTCACCGCCGAGCAGCGACGCGAGCTCCTGGTCGAACAACGGAAGGCGGGCTGAGGTGCACCGAACACTCGTGCATAACCGCACTTCAGGCGCACATTTGGGGTACCCGGAGAGGTACACTTGGGGCACAAGTGAAACGGCCCCGGGTGACGGTGCGACAACACCGCCAGCAGTCCCAGGGCCTGACCGACTGCAAAGGAGTCGACCTATGCCCTATCTTCGCATGCCCGAAGCGCGACCGGTCACCACCCAGGTGGGTGGTTTCTGATGGTCTGGTTCAAAGTGGACGACAAGCTCCACGACCACGACAAGGCGCACGACGCTGGCACTCCCGCGATGGGCCTGTGGGTCCTGGCTGGCTCATGGGCGTCGGACAACTGCACGGACGGATTCGTGCCCGAGCGCGTGCTGTCGCGCTGGGGCACCAAGGCCATGGCCTCCCGACTCGTTGCGGCCGGGTTGTGGCGCCGCGTCGATGGCGGGTGGCTGTTCCACGACTGGGGCCGCTACAACCCGTCCGCCGCAGCCACCGAGGCCAAGCGCGAGGCCGAGTCGGCGGGCGGCGTCAAGGGCAACCATCAGAAGTGGCATGTGCGTCGCGGTATCACCGAACCCGACTGCCCATGGTGTCGGGTACCCGATCAGGTACCCGAGGGGGCACCCGAATCGGGGGCGAATCCTCCCGTACCCGTACCCGAACCCGATGTAGATCCAGCATCGCATTCGTCCTCACTTACGCGCGGGCGCGCCCCTGCTGACGACCCCTCGGCGCACCTAGCCGACGTGCTGACGATGCGATGCGAGGGAGACGACGATGCCCACACTGCGTGAACTCACCGCCGAAGAGGTCTCGGTGCTCGCCGGCGTCATCGCCAAGGCTCGCCCGTACGGCGCACCCCGCTGGCAGGCAGCAGGCATCCGAGCCACGTTCGCCAAGGTCGCCCACCTCGACGCGACCGACGTGCTCATGGCGGCCCTGCGACTCAGCCAGGACCGCACCGCGAACACACCCGCCCAGATCGCCATCCCGTCCTCGGAGTGCTGGCGCGAGAAGCTCGCCGACCCGGTCGAGGTCCACAAGCCGTACGTCCGCGGCCACACCTGTGGCGTCTGTGGCTACCCGGAGGCCGACTGCCGGATGCGATGGGAGGGCGACCACGAGTTCGAGCAGATGGGCTCGGTGCCCAAAGCCAGCAAGGACGAGGCCCACGAGGTCGTCGTCGAACTCAAGAACCACCTCAAGCCCATGAACGAAGGAGAGACGGCATGAGCGACACCGAGTGGACTGCATGGGAGAACCTCAAGTACGAGGTGTGGCGGCTGAGCCGGATCATCCCTCGCCAGCGCTTCTGCAAGCGCCGCTGGTGCATCCGCCTCGTCACGGCGTACCCGTACCTGCGCCCGACGCTGTGCGACAAGCACAACCGCGAGGGATGGATGGAGCTGTCCGAGCGCATCCGTCAGTGCTCCCACGAGCGCACCCGCCCGAACCCCGACGCGACCGCCGTGCTCGACCGCAACCCCCGCGTCTGCCTGGACTGCGGTGTGGGAATCGTCGGGCGCCGAGCCGAGGAGCAGGGCGCATGACCACCACCGAGCCGCCGGTAGCGAAGTACCGGTACACGCTGACCATTACAGGCAACAGCCACGAGGAGATCGCCGAGCGCCTCCATGGCGTCGAGGTCAACCACTGGCAGGACGTCACGGCCGTCAGCGCCGCCAACGAGCCTCGCGACGAGTTCGACATCACCGACGGCACCGCCACCCGGCGCCTGGAGCACACCAACCCCGAGATGACGCCCGAGCGCTACCACGACGAACTCATGGCGTGGGGGTCTCGCGAGCGGACGACAAGGAGGAAGTCGTGACCACCCCCGAGCTGACACCCGAGGCCGTCGAGGCGCTGGCCCAGGTCATCCTCGGCGCCTACCACCGCGGCGAGTGGGACGACTGCATGAACGCCGCCCGCGTGGTCCTCGCCGCTGGCTACGTGGACCCTCAGACCGCCGCCGAGTGGGCTGCGACCATCGACGCGCAGGGCAGGGAGTGGCAGGCGCTGAGCGGGCAGATGCGCGCCGAGAACGAGCGCCTGCGGGCACAGGTGGCCGAGGCGGAGGCCAAGATTGCTCGCCAGCGCTCCGTTCTGGCTGCCGCCGAGCGGTCTGCGACGAGCACAGGGACGACCGGCCGCGACGTGAAGGCCGCCATGGACGCGGCATGGGAGCACCGATGACCACCACGACCTCCCGCGCCGCCCGAGACAAGGCCCTCGCCATCCTCCGCGAGCAAGGCGCATCTGAGGAGCAGGCCGAGACCACCGTGCGCAGGCTGAGCGACGCCGGGATCCACCTGGTCGAGGTCGAGGTCACGGAGCCGTACACCGGGGAGCGGGCGGACGAGAGCACCAAGGAACGAGCGCTCGCGAAGATGCGGGCCGAGCTGAAGGGAACGAGCGAATGAGCATCAACCAGGACGACCACGACATCATCCTCGACGACATCCGCCACCTTCTGGAGTGGCTCGGC
>NZ_JBIWNX010000001.1:487692-569807 GCF_044767415.1 Nocardioides sp. NPDC101246 | reverse complement strand
GTGTTCTACGTCTCCTGGTTCCGGACCGAGTCCCGCGCAGCCAGTTACCGAGTGGCGCTGCGCATGCGGGCTCGGGCCGCGAGCAGGGCGGGCCGAGCTGAAGGGAACGAGCGAATGAGCATCAACCAGGACGACCACGACATCATCCTCGACGACATCCGCCACCTTCTGGAGTGGCTCGGCCTTGCCCTGTTCATGGTGGGCGTAGTCGCGACTATCCGCGCGGTCATCGCAGTAACCGATGACCGCTGGGTGGCGGGGTGCCTGAACGCCGGCGCCGCAGTCGTGTTCTACGTCTCCTGGTTCCGGACCGAGTCCCGCGCAGCCAGTTACCGAGTGGCGCTGCGCATGCGGGCTCGGGCCGCGAGCAGGGCGGGCCGATGAGCACGAGCACCTGCCGCTGTGGCGCCGAGTGGGGAGGCTTCCGAACGAGCCACTGCACCGCCTGCCACCAGACGTTCAACTCCGACGCAGCGGGCGACAAGCACCGCGTGGGTGAGCACCACCTAAGCGCCGGACCCAACCGCCGCCGATGCCGCACTGAGGCCGAGATGCTCGACCTCGGCATGAGTCGCAATGACCGCGGCCACTGGATCACCAAGGCGCGCATCGACAGCGTGGTCGAGGGTCTGGCCGAGCTGCTCGACGAGGACGGCTTCTGATGACCATCGCCCGCATCCCGAGCGCCGGCACCCCGTCGGCGCAACTGCCACCCCGTCCGACCACCGCCGAGCCCAGCGCCGAGGACTACGTCGACACCACGCCCTGGACGCCGCGCTACTGCGAGGCACAGCTCGACGACGACCCGGTGTTCCCCACGCGCTGTGCTGAGCGGCCCGGACATCTGGGGGCGCATCGGTCGTCCAGCATGCTCGGGATGCTGCGGGTGTCGTGGGAGACGCCTGAGGGGGGTGCGGCATGAGCATCTGCCCGCCGTGTGGGAAGTACGTCTACAACAAAGTCGGCGTGCATGTGGCCTGCCGGGACACGCTGCCGGCCGGGAGGTGGGCGCCTGGCGTCGTCCAGCGATTCCGGGAAACGCATCCGGGTGTCGCAAGGCAGCCGGTCGCGCCACCGGTCGGACTCGATGTGTGGAACCGGCTGGCCATGCTCACAACCGCCGAGGCTGAGGTGCTGCGACTGCTCTCGTGCGGGCACGACCTGGGCGACATCTGCGACATCCGGACGGTCACCATCACGACGGTCCGGACGCAGGTCAAGCAGATCCGAACGAAGCTCGGCATCAACGGAGGCTCATACGCGCTCGCCGTGGCCCTCGCGTGGCGCTCGGGCTGGATCACGATCGCCGAGCAGGCCGAGGAGGGTGCAGCATGACCTGCCCGCACGAGACCACCGAGCCCGTGGAGATCGGCGGCCACTGGGGTGCTCCCACCGAGGTCGTCGCGCGGCTGTGCGTGGACTGCTTCGAGCGGCTGCCTGCGTCGTGGGGGTGCGAGGACTGCGAGTGGTACGAGACGCAGCGCCTGTGTGACGCGGTGCCCCAGAAGCGGCTCGGGAGACCCTGCATGAAGCACTGGAAGGACGTATCGGCATGAGCTACGACATCTACCTGCACATCGACACCGGGGCCGAGGAACCGATGCAGATCTGGGACTCGAACTACACCTCGAATGTCGCCCGGATGTGGCGTCATGCTGGAGTCGACCTCCGGGACCTGAACGGCAAGCCTGCTACCGAGTGCGTCGAGCCCATCGCGAGCGCCGCCGCAGTCATGGCTGCCAATCCGGCCACCTACATCGCGATGAACCCCGAGAACCGGTGGGGTGACTACTGGGGTGCCTTGCGGTTCCTCGAGGAGGCCGCCGCTGCATGCCGCGAGCATTCGAAGGCGACGTTCGGGGTGTGGGCATGAGCACGCTGCGCGGGAATGTCTGGCGCGACTGGCCGCCCTACATGGACATCTGCGAGGACCACCGACCATGGCGCGCCGAGGTGGGCGTGCTCGCGGAGGGGGAAGCCTGGCCAGCGAACTGGGTCTCGGTCGTCGGCCGCTACGAGTCCCAGCCCGAGGCCCTCGCTGCTGTCTGCCAGCGACTGAAGGACGAGGCGCTGGTCGGGGACATCGTGCGTCAGGCTGAGGGCAAGGAGGCGGGGGCATGAGCGAGTTGACCGACCTGCGCGACCACGCACGCGAGCGCCTCGAATGGCAGCCAGGAGAGGCGCGGCTCGCCTGCAAGAACAAGACGCCATTCGGTGCGCCGAAGCCGCGCGACCATGCCAACTGCGGCGGGCATCGGTGCGGGTGCGAGTGTCACCGACCGACCGCCAAGGAGTTGCGGCTGTGGGCGCAGATCGCCGCTGAGATCGACGCCTGCCTTGCACCGGACGACGAGGCCGATCAGGACAACGACGGACAAGGGGTGCTCCTGTGAGCAAGCGCCCGCCGAAGAGGCCACGAACTGTGCCGCGACCGGGGACACGGCCTAGACCACGACCGCAAGATTCGCCACCTCAGGGGGACAGATGAGCATGAGCAACATCCCGAACCGCTTCAGCCTGCTGGGCATCATCGGAGGGCTGATGGTGGCCGACAACATGGGCGACGTCCATGACGAGATCAACCACCTCTGCGACCTCGCTGGCGTCCCGCGACCCGAGGGGAACTTCCTCGATGGCTGGACTGAGCAGGACTGGCGCAACGTTGGCCGAGACGCCGAGGAGGGCGAATGACGATCGAGACGACCAAGGAATGCGTGCGCGGGTGCTCGATGTACCGCCGCCACCTCGACGAGTGCGAGGGCGGCAACTGCCGCGGGTGTCTGCCGCGACGTGCTGAGCATGGCCACCTCTGCTGGCCATGCCATCGCCGCTTCGAGCTGATGCTCACTGACGCCCCGACTGTCTCTCGCTGGCTCACTGGCAACATGCGAGTCGGCGAGGGTGCCGCTCGAGCCAAGGAGGACCACGAGCAGCGCCGTGGCACTGGTGAGCCGCCGGCGCCGCTCAAGCTCGAGGTGACCGACCTGCGCGACCTGCTCGGCGACCAGTTGGCCGCGTGGGTGGATGACCTGTGCGAGCACGTGCGTCTCTCGGGTCCTGGTCGGCACAGCGTGGAGACGGACTCGCGCTACCTGCTGACTTGGCTGTCGACGGTCGAGCGCCTGGACTGGGTGGGCGACTGGTGGACCGAGCTCGCCGAGACGATGAGCCAGGCGCATGCACTGGCACCGTGGCGGCCCGAGATGAAGCGCTGCAAGGGGATCCCGTGCCCGCAGTGCGAGGAGACCAACCTGGTGATCTTCGGCGGCGAGGAGGACGTGACGTGCCTGTCGTGCCGGATGATCATCCCGCCGGGTCGATACGGGATCTGGGTGCTCGCGCTGGGCCAGGAGAACGCCGAGGCGAGAGAGGAGACGGCATGACCATCACGGAGTTCCTGCTGGCGAGGATCGCCGAGGATGAGGCGGCGGCGCGGGCGGCGGCCCACGACGGCGAGCGGTGGCGAACCCTAAAGGAGGATTACAGGCTCGCGGTCGCGATCGACAACGGCATGAAGTGGGGCGGCGAGACCGTGGCCTACGACGAGGGTCGCCCGAGCGAGGAGCAGTCGGCCCACATTGCCCGCCATGACCCTGCCCGCGTGCTGGCCGAGTGCGAGGCCAAGCGGCGCATCGTGGAGCGCTGTCGCCCGATGTACGCCGTGGCCTTCCGCGAGTCGGAGCGTCTGTTGGCCGAGGCATTCGACCAGGAGAGGTTCCAGATCACTGCCTCGTCGAGTAGTCCCATCTGGCCATTCGCAGCCGCTGAACGAATCTTGCTCGACCTCGCACAGTCGTTCGCCGACCATCCCGACTTCGACCCTGCGTGGCGGCTGTGAGCACCGCGAGGACGCGACGGCATGAGCACGCCCAGGTGCCCGAGAGCCCCGAAGATGAAGATGAGTTCCGGTGTCCGTGCGGCTATGTCGCGGTGTTCGTGGTGCTCGATGACGGCATGCCGGGTGAGTGGGTGCAGACAGAGGGAGGATGAACTCAACTAGGTGTCTAGTGTGGGGTTGACTTGAACGTCTACCCCACACTAGACTAGAGTCATGACAAAGCAGCGGGACATCATCAAGCGCATCGGCCGAGAGGCTGCACGCCAGGGCCTCACGTGGGAGTTCGACCGACAGGGCGGAAACCACGAGGTATGGAAACTCGACGGCCTGATGATCCCGATTGCTCGGCACCGAGAGATCCCAGAGTTGACCACCCGCGACATCTACCGCGAGTGCGAGCCCAAGTTCGGAAAGGACTGGTGGAAGTGAAGACCTACGAGGTACTCGCCGACCGTGACGAGCAGTACTGGCGGGTGCGTGTCCCCGCCGTCGACCGCGTGACGTCCGCCCGCCACGTCCGCGAGATCGAGACCATGGCCCGCGACCTCATCGCCATCATGGAGGACGTCGAGCCCGACTCCTTCGAGATCGACATGCGCATCGAACTACCCGCCGACGTACGGGCACACCTCGACGCAGCGGCCCGCCTCCGCGAGGAAGCGACACGCGCCAACGCTGAGGCGGCACAGGAGGCAAGAGCCGCCGCGCGCGGACTGGTCGATGCGGGCATGCCACTTCGCGACGCTGGTGCTGTGCTCGGGGTGTCGCACCAGCGGGTGGCGCAACTCGTGGGCTGAGCCGGATACGGCGATGAGTCCCGTATTCTGGGTACGTGATCGTGACCACCGAGGAAGCCGCCGAGATCGCCGGCGTGACTGCTGCGACCATCCGTCAGTGGGTCGTGCGTGGCGACCTCGAGCCCGTGCGACGTGGGGCCAAGCCGCTGCGATTCCAGTACGACGACGTGGCCAGAGTGCAGGCGGACAAGCGCCCGAAGGCCTGGCGTCAACGCCTTGCACTGGCGCGTCTGGCGATGGGTGCTTGGTAAAGCGCACATCATCTGTCACGATAGGCGCTAGGAGCACTGCGCCCTCAGGCCTGTTCCGACCTTCGACCAAAGACCCCGACTCGTTTCGCGCCGAGCCGGGGTCTTGGTCATTTCAAACGCCGCGTGCTGGGCACGGGCTGGATTCCAACCCCGGCCTCGCGAGGTTCGATCCCTTGGCGGTGTGCTGGGCTGCACGGCAGGGAGGTCAGGCATGGGTGACCCTCGCCGTACCTACCGCTACAAGCAGCTGTGCAAGGCACTGCGTGGCCGACGCCTACCGTGCTGGCTGTGTGGTCTGCCCATCGACTACCTCGCAGGCAAGGGCGAGCCTCTGTCGTTCACTGCTGATCACGTTGAGCCCGTCGCATCACGACCTGATCTCGCACTCGTTGCCTCGAACCTCAAGCCCGCCCATCTCAGGTGCAACACCCGTCGCCAGGATGGCGCTCCGAAGCCAGAGATCGGCACAGGGTCACGCTCATGGTGACCCGGACGGGTCAGGGTAGGGGTGGGTCGAAAGTCCCGGAAGGCCAGCAGGACGACTGCAGGCAGGTCACCGACATCCCTCCCCAGGGGTCGAGGGGGGTCGCGCACGAGCGCCGGGCCGTCCGCGATGCCACCGAGGTGTCCATCAAAGCCGCCAAGGAAGCCGGGCGCCTGACCGACGAGGACTCCGCGGCCATCGCCGCCATTCGCGCGCTGGCCGACAAGATCGACGCCTGGGACGACATCGTCCAGTGGGCGATCGAGGACGCCGGCGCCGAGGGTCGCCCGAAGGTCCCGGCCAACGACAACGTCACCCTGCCGACGTTCCTCAAGTTCTGCGAGTCCCTCGGGCTGACTCCAGCTGGTCGGCAGCGCCTTGCCGACAAGAAGGAGACGCCTGGTGGCAAACTCGCCAAGCTCCGCTCCGTCCACAACCCCGCCGGCTGAGCGCCTCGTCGTAGTCCTCTGCGGCCCTCCGGGTGCGGGCAAGACCACCGTCGCCCGAACCTCGGGCCTTGAGGTCTTTGACCGCGACGACCCGCAGTGGAGTGGCGAGGCGGAGTTCCGCCGCGCGCTGCGTCGCCTCGCGGAAGACCCGCATGCCCGCGCCGTGGTCATCCGCTCGGGCGCCACGTCGTCAGCCCGTTCCGCCGCACGCCGCCTCGTGGGCGCGACTCACTGCTACCTGCTCCGCGTCGATGAGCGCACCGCCCGCGAACGAGTCCAGGCACGCGAACGTGGCGACAAGGTCCACGTGCTGGCCGGCCTGCCGAAGTGGTACGCCGACTTCGACCATGCGGACAGAGTCGAGGGTTTCCCTGGCTGGCGGACGGTGCTCGCCGGGCCGCAGGTCGGGCCGAGGTCCCGCTCGTGGTAGCGACGCTCTACGGCTCCGAGGTCCCTCGGATCTTCACGCCGCCGCTGCGCGAGCTCACTGAAGAGACCTCGCTCGGGTATGCGGTCATCGAGTTCGCCACCGAAGTCCTCGAGGTCGACCTCTTCCCCTGGCAACGCTGGCTCCTGATCCACGCTCTCGAGCTGCGCGAGAACGGCCGGTTCCGGTTCCGCAAGGTCGTCATCCTCGTCGCTCGCCAGAACGGAAAGAGCACGCTCTCGCAGGTGCTGAGCCTGTTCTTCCTCTACGTGCTCGGCACGGCCCTGGTCATCGGCACCGCCCAGGACGTCGACCTTGCAAAGGAGATCTGGCAAGGCGCCGTCGAGATGGCGCAGGACATCCCGGATCTCGCCGAGCAGATCCAAGGAGTGCCGCGCACCACGAACGGCCAGATCGAGCTCAAGCTCGTGACGGGCGAGCGCTACAAGGTCAAGGCCTCCAACCGCCGCGCCGGCCGCGGTCTCTCTGGCGACCTGATCCTCCTCGACGAGCTGCGCGAGCATCAGACCTGGGAAGCCTGGGGCGCCATCACCAAGACCACGATGGCGCGCCCCAATGCGCAGATCTGGGCACTCTCCAACGCCGGTGATGCCACCTCCATCGTCCTGCGGCATCTGCGTGAGCAGGCGCACGTCGCTCTCGGTGACCCAGACGGCATCATCGCGGCCAAGAACATCGGCAAGCAGGCCGCCGAGGATGGCGAGGACGTCGACGAGGTCCACGAGGACCCGACCCTCGGCATCTTCGAGTGGTCGGCTCCGCCCGGATGCGACGTGCGCGACCCGCAAGGGCTCGCACACGCGAACCCCTCGTTGGGGCACAGCATCCAGATGGAGACGCTGATCTCCGACTCGCACTCGGATCCCGAATGGGTTTTCCGCACCGAGTGCCTATGCCAATGGACGGACGGGACGCTCGAAGGCCCGTTCCCGCCGGGGGTCTGGGAGAAGTCGTCCGATTCAGCGTCTTCTCTGCCCAATTCGGCCAAGATCGCGGCCTGTGTCGAGGTCTCCGCGGACCGATCGCACGCCTACGTCGCAGTCGCCGGCGAGCGCAACGACTCCCGGGTGCACGTCGAGGTCATCGAGGCCCGACGCGGCACCGAGTGGGTCATCCCCTACCTGACCGAGGTCGCCCCCAACGGCAAGCCCCGTCACCAGCAGTTCGACCTCGGCGTCGTCTTGCAGGCCAATGGCGCTCCGGTGTCCTCGCTGCTCGACGAGCTCAACGCCGCCGGCATCAAGGTCGTGGAGTGGAAGGGCGCCGACCTCGGCCGTGGCACTGGCCTGTTCTACGACGTCGTCTGCCAGGACCGCCTGCGCCACCTCGGTCAGTCCGCCCTGGACATTGCCGCGGCCACTGCGGTCACCAAGCCGCTGGCCGACTCATGGGTCTGGGACCGCCGCAAGTCGCCCACGGACATCGCTCCCCTGGTCGCCGTGACCGGCGCCGTGTGGTTGGTCGGCCCGAAGCCCAAGACAACCAAGACCCCGCGCGTACACGCCTGGCCCGATGAGGAGGACTGAGCATGTCTGACCTCCCCGTGAAGCCCGACGAGTCCGCCCGCGCCGCTGGGTGCGAAGAAGCGCTGACGACCGTCCTGGAGTTCATGACGGTCGGCCTGCTGAGCATCGTCCTGTTCGCGGTGTGGCCGGCCGCGGCGCTTCTGCCGTGGGCTGGCCTGGCTGGGTTCCTCGCATGGAACCGCGGCGGGTGGGGTCGCTCGTGAGCATGTTCCGCCGCGACGGCGGCGCGGCCCCCGAGCAGCGTGTGGTCACCGACTCGGCCGCCATCCCGAAGAACTCCGAGCAGTACGGCGTCTTCTCGGGCGTGCACGTCAACGACCACTCCGCGATGACTCAGGTTGCCGTGCAGGCCTCGATTCGGGTCATCGCCGACTCGATCTCGATCCTCCCGCTCGACGCCTACCGCAAGCAGGGCGGCCAGCGCCTCATGCTGGACCCGCAGCCGTCCCTCGTCCGCGAGCCGTTCGGCGTCGACATGATCACCTTCGAGGGGTTCGACCAGGTCGGCCGATGCCTGGCCGCTCGTGGCGAGTCTGTGTGCTGGAACGCCGAGTTCGACGGCATGGAGCGCGTCACTCGCCTCGAGCCCGTCCACCCCGACGACTGGTCAGTACGCCGCGACAAGCATGACGGCGAGATCCAGTACAGCCTCTACGGCGAGGCCGTCCCGCGGTGGATGGTCACGCACATGAAGCGGTTCTCGATGCCGAACCAGCTCCACGCCATCAGCCCGGTCGCCAAGGCTGCCAACGCCATCGGCGTCGCCATCGCGGCCGAGCGCTACGGCGCCACGTGGTTCCGCGACTCCGCGAACCCTTCGGCAGTGCTGGAGTCCGCCGAGGACATGACCGACGACCAGGTCGCGCTCTCCCAGCAGTCCTGGATCGAGTCGCACGGCGGGAAGCGGCGGCCCGCGGTGCTCTCCGGCGGCCTGCGCTACCGCAACATCTCGATCACGCCGAACGAGTCGCAGTTCCTCGAGACCCGGAAATACTCCCGCTCCGAGATCGCCTCCCTGTTCGGCGTCCCACCGCACATGATCGGCGACACCGAGCGCTCCACCTCCTGGGGCTCCGGCATCGAGCAGCAGTCCATCGGCTACGTCCGCTACACGCTCATGCCGTACCTGCAGGTCATCGAGCAACACCTCTCGCGCCTCCTGCCCCGCGGCCAGTTCGTGAAGTTCAACGTCGACGCGCTGCTCCGCGCCGAGACCCTGACCCGCTTCATGGCCTACGTCCACGCCCGCAACGCCGGCTGGATGAACGTCAACGAGATCCGCTCGCTCGAGGACCTCCCGCCCGTCGATGGCGGCGACACCTACATCCAGCCGCTCAACATGGGGCCCTTGGGCTCTGACCCGCTCGCGGCGAAGGAGGACAACAATGACAACGGCCAAGATCAGCCGAAGTGACCTGCTCGGCACCCGCGAGTGCCGCAGTCTCACGACCAAGCTCGAGGTCCGCTCGGCGACGACCGACGACGAGCTGGTCGTCGAGGGCTATGCCTCGACCTTCAGCGAGCCCTACGAGCTCTACGGCGGCCCGCCCTGGGGCTGGACCGAAGAGGTCGACCCGGGCGCCTTCGACAAGACCCTCGCGAGCAACCCCGACGTGCCGCTCCTCCTCAACCACGAGGGCATGCCGCTGGCCCGGACCAAGTCCGGCACCCTGCAGCTCTCGACCGACAAGGTCGGCCTGAAGATGCGCGCCAGCCTGGACAAGCGCGACCCGCAGGTCCAGTCGGTCGCGATCAAGCTCGAGCGCGGCGACATGGACGAGATGTCCTTCGCCTTCTGGGTCGTCCGTGACGAGTGGACCTACGACGACGACAGCGAGCACCGGCTCCTGAAGGAAGTCAACATCCACAAGGGAGACGTCGCGATCGTGAACTACGGCGCGAACCCCAACACCAGTGTCGGCATCGCCGATGCCGTCCGCGCCCTCGCGGACGCGAAAGACGACGAGCTTCTCGCCCTCCGCTCCGGAGACCTGCGGGTCGAGGACGCTCAGCGCAACCTCTCCGCACTGCTGCGCTCTGCGCGCGGCACTCAGACGACCTCGCTGGCCGCCGCTAAGGCGGTCATCGAGGGCATCGCCGACCTCTGAGTCATCTCGAGGCCAGGCCGCAACACCTGCTTGCGCCGGTACACCCGGCGTCGCTCGCCGCAGCACCCGGACCTCCAAGGTCCGCGCCGCTGCACCTGCTGACGTCGCGCCGTGCCACCCGAGCGATCCCTACCACTTCGACCCGAAAGGGGAACGCTCATGGACGAGCGTCTGAAGCGGCTGATCGCCAAGCGTGAGGCCGTATCCAAGGAGCGCGAGCAGAAGCTCGCCGCCCGCAAGGCCATCGTCGATGTCGCCGAGGGTGAGGCCCGCGAGGACCTCCTGCCCGAGGAGGACACCGAGTTCCGCGTGCTCACCGCGGCTGTCAAGGAGTTCGACGAGACCATCAAGGGTCTCGACGAGCGTATCCAGGAGTTGGCCGACGAGGAGCAGCGCTCTGCCGGCATCACCGAGGGTGCCGCGGCCGTCCGCAAGGCGCAGGCTCGCGTGCAGTCCGTCAACGAGGGCCTGATCTACGCCAAGGGCAACGGTCGCTCCTACCTGCGCGACCTGGTCCGCAGCAACCCGACGTTCGGCCTCCCGGGCGCCGATGACGCCGTCGAGCGGCTCCAGCGCCACGCGACCGACATCGCAACCTCCCCGGAGTTCCGCGACCTCAACCGCACCGACGGCACCGGCGGCTACGCCGTTCCGCCGCTGTGGGTGATGCAGGGCTACGTCGAGCTCGCCCGCGCCGGCCGCGCGACCGCCAACGCGGTCACCAACATGGAGCTGCCCGGCGGCACTGACAGCATCAACATCCCGAAGATGCTCACCGGCACCGCCACCGCTGCCCAGGACGGTGACAACACCGCGGTCCAGGAGACCGACCTGACCGACACCAGCATCACCGCTGGCGTCAAGACCATCTCCGGTCAGCAGGATCTCGCCATCCAGCTGATCGACCAGTCGCCGATCAACTTCGACGAGGTCGTGTTCCGTGACCTCGTCGCGGACTACGCGACCAAGGTCGACGGCCAGGTCATCTCCGGGACCAACGCCAACGGTCAGGTCAAGGGCATCCTGAGCGCCACCGGCACCAACGCGGTGACCTACACCGACTCGGCACCGACCCTCGGGGCGCTCTACGCGAAGCTGGCCGACGCCATCAACCAGGTCCACACGGGCCGGTTCCAGTCGCCGACCGTCATCGTGATGCACCCGCGCCGCTGGGCGTGGATCATCAGCCAGCGCGACAGCACTGGCCGCGTCCAGGTGGTCCCGAACGGCCCCGCGTTCAACCAGCCGGGCACGTTCAGCGGCGTCACCGCCCAGGGTGCCGCGGGTACGCTCGCTGGCCTCCCGGTCATCGTGGACCCGAACATCCCGACCAACGTCTCGACCAACCAGGACCCGATCCTGGTCATGAAGGCCGACGACGTCTACCTGTGGGAGTCGAGCATCCGTTCGCGGGCCCTGCCTGAGGTCGGCTCTGGCACCCTCACGGTCCGCCTCCAGGTGTACGGCTACCTCGCCTTCACCGCCGAGCGGTACCCCGTGTCCATCAGCAAGATCACCGGCACCGGCCTCGCCACGCCGTCGTTCGTCTGATCGATGCACACCGAAGCACTGGCCTGGGTCGTTGACTACGCCCCGGCTCTTGGCGACCCGGCCAGTGTCCTCGACATCGGCGGGCGAGACGTCAACGGAACGCCTCGTCACCTGTTCCCGTCTGCGGAGTACGTCTCCCTCGACGTGCTCCCGGGCGCGGACATCACCGCCGACGCAGCCACCTGGCAGCCTGACCGGCTCTACGACGCCGTGGTCTGTACCGAGGTGTTCGAGCACGCCGAGCACTGGCGAGACATCTGCCGCACCGCCCACAAGGCATGTGTGCCCGGCGGGGCGCTCGTCATCACCTGCGCCGGCCCTGGCCGCGCGCTCCACTCCGGTGTCGACGGAGGCCCGGCCCTGCACCCTGGCGAGTGGTACTGCAACGTCTCCGCCGCCGAGCTCCGCGACGCCCTGGAGACTGCCGGGTGGACGGTGCTCGCCTGCGAGGAGTCCGGCGCCGACACACGCGCCTTCGCGACGAAGGAGCCCCGGTGAGACTGATCCGCTCCTGGCCCGAGCACGTCCCTGAAGGGCGCGCGCACGTCGTCGACTCGATCCCCCGCTTCATCATGCGGGACTACGACTACCGCGGCGTCGAGGAGATGCTGCGGCCCGGTGACGACGGCCTCGTGATCCTCGAATGGGACATGGCATGCCACCCGGACGAGCTGCGGCTGTTCCTCGAGATGTGCCGCGACGAGCCTGACCGGGTTCGGGTGGCGCCGTACCGGATCTGGTCACGCACCGAGCTTGACGACTTCCTCCCGCAGGAGCAACAGGTCTGGTGCCTGCGCCGCTACACCGACGAGGGCAAGTCAGCGATGCGGTTCTGTACCCCCGGCGACACCCACGCCCACCTGTTCGGACTCGGGCTCACCTACATCCCCCGAGATGTGCTCCTCGAGCACGCGGCGAACTTCCCCGGCCACTTCTCCGACGGCTCGTTCTCCGCGTGGCACTACGAGTACGTCGAGCGTGAGACCCCGATCACCTGGGACGTCCGCCCGGTCCACCTGCACTACCCCGTCCGCGAGATAGGAGCCTGACGTGACAGTCGGCCGCAAGAACCAGGAAGACAGCCCCACCCCCGAGGGCCCTTCGGACTACGTGCGGGCGCTTGCCAACGAGTACCGCGGCTACGAGCGAGCACACATCGGCGCCCGCCTCCTTCAGGTATCCGAGGAGCTCGCCAAGCAGGGCTACACGGTCGACAAGGAGGGCGCGCTCGTGGAGCTCGGCCGCCAGTCGACCGCCGAGAAGAAGGCGGCCCCGCGTCCTCGCAAGGAGAACGCTGCCGCCGCGCCCGCCCCCGAGCGGGCCACCCCGAAGGACTGACGTGGCCGACCCGGGCACCGCCCAGGAAGAGGCCCGGGAGCCCCACGTCGTGGCCATCGCGGCCGCGCTGCTCGCTTTCTACGAACTCCTTGAGCCCGAGGTCCTCGGCCGCCTCGCCGACGGCCTGAAGAACCTCATCCCGTCCTTGTGGTCGGCCAGGCTCACGGAGGCGGTCGTTGAGCCGCTGCTCGATGCTGGTCATGACCTCGGCGAGCGTATCGCTGCCGAGATCTCCGACGAGCCCGTGTTCGACCCGAGCACGCTCGATGCCTACCTCGAGCAGATGGCGGAGAACTACGGCGTCCAGCACGTCGCCAACCTGCGCGAGATGGTCAACGAGGCCGCGCGCGAGGTCGAGGCCGAAGCAGAGGCCGAGGTGGCGAGGCTTCTCCAGGCCGAGAAGGACCGCGCCGAGCAGGTTGCCACCGAGCAGGTCAACAAGGTCGCCAACTTCGCCGGCCTCGACGCCGCCAAGGCCGAGGGCATGACCACGAAGACCTGGCACACCGGGCCCAACTCGCGCGCGACTCATGCGGCCCAGGACGGCCTGACGATCGGCATCGATGAGCGCTTCCCCAACGGCCAGCGCTTCCCCGGATCCCCGGCACCGCCCGAGGAGACCGCGAACTGCAACTGCGACCTGACGTTCGGGACGGAGGACTCATGACCAACGCCTGGGAAGTCACCCCCGCCAGCCTCGCGCCGATCGCCGGCGTCACCTATGCCCAGGAAGTCATCGACGTCGCGGTCCTCGCCGTCAAGAACTACCTCGGCTGGCCCGTTGCCCCGCGCGGCCTGCGCACAGTCATCCTCGACGGCAACCACACCCAGAAGCTCGTGCTCCCCAGCCTCGACCCCGACGCCGAGGTCCTCGGCGTTCGCGATGTCACCGGCGACAGCCCTGTCGCGCTCAACGGCTGGCGCAAGCTCGGCCGCCCGATCCTATTCAGGGCCGAGGGCTGGCCGTGCGGCGAGGGTGCCATCGAGGTCGACCTCGAGGATGGGTACGCCACGCTCCCGGTCGACCTGCTCCCAATGGTCGCGAACGCCTGCGCAAACCAGACCAGCACCACTGGCGGCGTCCTGAAGACGGTCAGCATCGACGACTACTCCGAGGGCTACGACACCACGGGCGCATCAGCTGCCGGCCCGACGAAGTTGCATCCCTACCGGCTCCCGAGAAAGACGGCCTGATGCAGGGGCTGCAAGGCGCGCTGACCCGGGGTCGTGCGGCCGCCGAGTCCCGCATGACCTCCCGCTGCACCATCCGCCGCAAGACGGACAACACGGTCACCGTCGACAACCTCGAGGTCCCCGAGTGGGAGGTCGTCCACACCAACCTCCCCTGCCGCATCGCGAGCAGCCAGGGCGCCACGAAGTCGCGCACGCAGTCCCCCGGCGGTGTCGAGGTCGAGCGCAGCACCCCGCGCCTCGACCTCCCGGCATCGACCGCCGACCTGCGCGACGGCGACCTCGCGGAGATCACCTCCGGCGAGAACACCGGCCGCGTCGTCCGGCTCCGCGAGGCCGACTGGCAAGACCAGGCGACCGCTCGCCGTATCCCCGTCGAGGCGACCGAGCGACCAGAGGAGTGGACCTGATGGCCGAACGCCGCGAGCCCGTCGAGCTGAAGATCAACGAGGAGTTCGTCAGGGACCTGCTCGAGACCCTGCCCCGGATCCGTGAGGCCGCGAAGCGCCTCGACGCCGCCCTGAAGCCCAGGGACGACGAATGATCATCCACGTCGAGCACTCTGGCGTCACCGACCTGGCCGCCGACCTGCGCACCATCGCCGTCGAGGCTGGTGCTCGCATGGCCCCCGTCGTGGACAAGAACGTCCGCCTTGGCGAGCGCACGGCCAAGCGGCTGGCGAAGGCCTCCTCTGGCCTGCACGGCAAGAACTACTTCAAGCGCATCACCTCCGAGTCTCACGGCCTCGAAGGCGAGTGGGGCCCGCACGACGGCGGCGTCCCGGTCGGCGGCGGCTGGCGTCACGGCGAGAACACCGACCAGGACCGATCGGCCGACCTGGTCGCGCCGAAGTTCGCCCGCGACGTCGCCAACGAGGCCGACAAACTCTTCTGGCCGGGTGCCTGATGGTCGCACCCACGGTCGACGTCAACGCGGCCTACGCGGCAGTCTCCGCTGAGATCGCTCCATCGCTCCCGACGGGCGTCAAGGTCTACCGCCCCGGCAAGGTCCCCGGCTGGAATGGCAACACTGGCTCGCTGCCCCAGATGTGGGTGCAGTTGACCATAGAGCGTCGCTACACCGAGACCACCCACGGTGTCCGCGCCCGGACCCGCACGGCATTCCGTGCCTACGTCCGGTCGGTCGCCGACACCGAGCACAACGCAGACGAGCTCACCCGCTGCTGCACCGAGGTTCTCGAGGACGCACTGCTGACCGTCGATGGCGACGCGTCGACGCCCGTGGAGCACGAGACCTCCGAGGCAGTGCGACCCGACGACGGCAAGTTCTCCGGGCTGACCGCCTTCACCTTCACCCTCTAGGAGCACCGCATGTCCGAACTCGTCCGCGTCCGCGCGAACGGCCGGGAGTTCAACGCCGGCCGCGCGCTCGCTACCCGCAGGGGATGGGAAGTCCTCGACGAGCCCACCCATCAGCGCGACGGCCGCCCGCGTCCCGAGACGCACGCCAACGGCCGCGCGCTGAAGCCCAAGACCACGGTCGCCAAGGCGGCCGAGGAGAAGAAGAAGGACACCAAGGCGGCGGTCATCGACTCCGAGTCCGCCCCGACTTCGGAAGGAACTGACCGATGACCCTCTTGCCCATGCCCGCCACCACGGCCACGTGGGGCCAGCAGTCCTACGTCGTGCTCTCCAGCGCGCCCGCCAGCCTGACGGCGATCACCGCCGCCGAGCTGACCGCCGGCGAGAACGTCTCCTGCTACCTGTACGGCGACTGGTTCCCCACCGCCGACACCGAGGGCGTCGCACGCGCCCGCAAGGCCTGCCAGACCCAGGTGACCCAGGCCAAGGGCAACACCACCTGGCAGACCCCGCCGCTGTCCTACTCGGCGAACCCGCAGACCATCGACACCCCGGGCAGCGCGGGCAACGAGGCCTACGAGGTCTTCGTCCCCGACAGCACCGTCTACGTCGTGAAGTTCATCGGCGTTCCTGGCCGCGAGGCTCCGGGCGCGACGGACGCCTACCAGGTGCTCCCGCTCGAGCTCGGCCCGCGCGTGTGGGCGCCGTCCCAGGACGACGCCGGTGGTGAGGCCTCGATCAACCAGGCCGCGTTCTTCGCCCCGGGCTTCTCGGCTCCGGTCGACGGCGTCATCGCTGCGTAATCACAGACGACTCCGGCCCGTCCGCCTGAGCGGGCCGGAGTCTTCATCAGGCATCGGGCAGGAGTAGTCATGAAGACCACACAGACCGTCATCCGCACCATCTTCAACCTGGCGCCGCTCATCCTCATGGGATGGGCCGCGACCGAGACCGCCGGCGTCCTTCACTGGCTGCTGCTGGGCTGGGTGGGGATGAACATCCTCATCTTCGCCATCGTCGCCAGCAAGTGGGCGGGCGAGAGGGCGGCCTGATATGCCGACCCTGGCTGAAGTCCGCGCCCGGAAGCAGACCCTCCCGACCCGCGAGAAGCGCGTGTGCCTCGACCTGGCCGCGATCTCCGAGGTCGAGGCGCTGGAGAACGAGAAGCGCAACCTCCTCGTTGAGGCCTCCGAGCGCGAGGAGCGTGGCCGTGCACGCAAGGCGTCCGAGGGTGAGAACCCCCGTCTCGCCGAGATCGAGGCCGAGATGGAGGCCCTCTTCGAGCGCATGCGCGAGTCGGAGGGATCCATCACCCTGCGCGCCGTCACGGGCGGCGAGTGGCACCGCTTCAAGGAGGCCAACCCCGCCCGTGGCGAGGACGACCCGAACCACAAGCTCGATGACAAGGTCGCCTGGGGCGTCTGCAACGCCTCGGTGTTGCTCGAAGAGCTCCCCCGCTTCGTGGCCGCATGGGACGGCGAGGAGCTCCAGCCTGGCGACTGGGTGACCATCGCCGACCAGCTCGCCCCCGCCGACCTGCGCGACATCGTCACCACCGTCGTGACGATGCACGAGAACCTGAACGGGGCGATCGTGCCCCCAAAATCTCGCAGCGGATCCGCGAAGACCGAGGGCTCCGCGACGAACTGAGCCTGGCTCAGTCGCTCGGGATCTCCTGGAAGCGGCTCAACGGCTGGGAGCCCGAGGAACGTCACGAGCACTACGACGCCGAGGGCAACCTGACCGGCTTCACGGTCGTAACCCGAGAAGCCGAGTGGGACGACGCCGAGCGGGCCAAGATGTCCGCCTACGTCGCCTACGAGCGCGGCGTCGGCCCCTGTGGCTACCACCACGCGGAGACGCGCGACAAGGGCAAGTTCTTCTTCGACATCGCCGAGATGACCTGTCCGGTCTGCGCCGCGCTCGAGGTCGACACGCGCATCCAGGGCGAGGCGCTCGACAAGTGGCTCAAGCAGTACGGCGAAGACGGCCCGCCCGCGTCCACGCGCCGCCCGGATGACGGGCGCGTCCGGTTTGCCGACCGGGTCCCGAAGGAAGAGGCGCTCGAGCGCATCCGACAAGCACGCGAGGGGGTGACCGATGGCAACTCGGACTGAGAAGGTCGTCCTCACCGCGGACGTCGGCGGCTTCACCTCCGCCGTCGCGCGCGCGCACGCCGAGACCGCGGTGTTGGACCGCCGCCTCGAGGCTCTGGATGGCTCCAGCATCAAGGCCAAGACCTCCCTCCGCGACGCCGAGAAGGGCGTCGACTCCTTCGGGAAGTCCGCGAAGCGCTCCTCGGCCGACCTCGACTCCTTCTCGGTGCGCCTCGGCCTGCTGGGCTCTGCTGCCGCCGCGATTGGCCCGTCGATCGTCCCGGTCTTCGCCGCCGCGGTGCCCGCCATTGGCGCCCTGTCGACCGGAATGGTCGGCGCGACCGCGGCGGCCGGCACGCTGCTGCTGGCCTTCAACGGTGTCGGCGACGCCATCTCTGCGGTATCCGACTACCAGCTCGAGCCGACCGCCGACAACCTAGCTAAGGTCAAGGCGGCCTTCGACGAGATCGGCCCCTCGGGTGCGCGTTTCGTCCTGGCGCTAAAGGAGATGCAGCCGGTCCTCGACGACCTGCAGCAGGCTAGCCGCGACGGGATCTTCCCCGGCTTCGAGCGCGGCCTAGACGAGCTCGTGTCCAAGGCTCCCGGGATCATCTCCTTCGTCGAGGACATCTCCGCCCGCGTTGGCGACCTCGGTGGCGACCTTGGTTCCGCGCTGGCGAACGACGCGGACCTGCAGGAGTTCTTCTCCTTCATCGACTCCGAGGCCGGCCCCGCCATGGAGGACTTCGGCCGCGCCACCGGCAACTTCATCGCCGGGATCCTCAACATGATCGAGGCGCTCTCCGGTCTCTCTGGCGGCGTCTCGGGCGACCTGCTGGAGATGTCCCGCTCCTTCCGCGAGTGGGCGGCCGGCATGGAGGACACCGAGGGCTTCCGCGAGTTCGCCGACTACATCCGCACCACCGGCCCCCAGGTCGCCGACTTCCTCGGCGCTCTCGGCGAGGCCCTGGTAGCGCTCACGACCGCCGTTGCCCCTTGGGGTGCGGTCGTGCTCCCCGTTCTCACGGCCGCCGCCAAGGCGTTCGCGGCGCTCGCCGAGTCACCCATCGGCCCGCCGCTGTTCGCTGCCGCGGCGGCCATGCTTGCGTTCAACAAGGCTTCCGCGCTGATGGGGCCATCGCTGACCAAGGCAAGCACCAGCGTCCGCACCCTCGGCGCTGACTTGCGCCTGCTGTCGACCGGGCTCACGACCTTCTCGTGGGAGCGCTCGGCTACCCAGGCTGCTGCCTTCGGAGCAGCCGCCGAGCGGACCAAGGGCAGACTGGCCAGCCTGCGCAAGGAGGCTGCGGCCGCGGGGCCGGGCATCGCGGCCTTCGCTGCACTGTCGACCGGCGCGGCCGACAAGGTAGGCCTCTCGAACACGGCGATGCTGACCATGGCCGGCTCCATGGCCGGACCCTGGGGAACGGCGATCGGCGCCGGCGTCGGCCTGACGATGGACCTCGCCGCGGCAAACGACGACCTCAAGAGCGCCCTCGACGGCGCGAGCCAGGCCATGTCAGGCGGCTCTCTAGACGCGATCACGAAGCAGATGGCCGCACTTCGCAAGGAGTACGACGCCATCAACACCTCTGACTCGTCGACGTTCGGCGAGCGCATCGGCGAGATCTTCTCCATCGACGCCAACATGGCCGCGATCACAGGCGAAGGCAAGAAGGCGGCGGCCGCACTCAAAGAACTTGAGTCCCAGAAGTCCGGACTCGAGGGTCTGGCCGTGGCGCTCGGCGCCAACAAGGACTCAGCCACCGAGATGGCCTCAGGTGTCGACCGCGCGCAGGTCGCGATGGACGCGCTCGGGATCTCGAACGAGGCACTCGGCCTGGCCTTTGCAGCAGGCGGCGTCGAGTTCGACATCCTGTCTGGCCGCATCCAGGAGTACGTCGCCAACAGTGAGTCGGTGGCAGGTCGCACAGCCAATGTCGGCGCCGCCATGGCGGCACTTGGCGGCGACGCGCTCGGGACCGCGGCCGCCGCCGACCAACTGAATGCCGCCCTAAACGACCTCTTTGGCCCGACGCTGAACCTTGAGGCCGCGACCGACCAGTGGCGCGCCTCGCTCAAGACTCTGCGCGACGAGCTGAACGCAGACGCGGGGTTCTCCAGCTTCACCGAAGCGGGCCGCAAGAACAACGAGCTGACGCGACAGTACGTCAACGACTCGGTCGACCGTCTCACTCAGCTGGCGGGCGCCACGACCACAACCGAGGCCGACATGGCCAAGGCTGTGCAGCAGACCCGCAACGAGTTCATCCAGTCCGGCATCGCCGCTGGGTTCTCGCGCAAGGAGATCACGGCACGCGCCGACGCGATGGGTCTTACCCCGGACCTGGTCGAGACGATCTTCAGGAACCTCGGCATCACCGAGGCTGACCTGAAGGCCCGCGAACTCAAGCGGTCCTACGACAAGTTGCCCAAGGAAGTCCGCTCGGACATCAAGGCGAACGGCATCCCGAAGTCCGAGGCGGACATCACGCGCCTGACGAAGAAGTATCACCTCACGCCCGACCAGGTGCGGACCCTTGCGCTGCTCAAGGACAACGCGTCCGGCCCGATCGCGGCGATTCTCCGCGAGCTCCTGAACCTCGACGGCCGCTCGGCGACGACCACCGTCCGCCACCGGACCATCAACGAGATCATCACCATCTCCAGCGGACAGCAGACCCGTCCTGACCGCCGCGTCCTGCCCGGCCAGACCTCTGCTGACGGAAGCTTTCAGGAGAACGGTGTCCGCGCGTTCGCAGACGGTGGCTACGGCATGGACGGGCGCTACTACTCCCGTCAGCCCATGCTCGTCTCGGGCGGCAAGAACATCCTGTGGGGCGAGAAGGAGACCGGCTGGGAGGCCTACATCTCCGGCAAGCCCTCCGAGCGCGACCGCAACCTGCAGATCCTGGGCATGGCTGCCGACCGTCTCGGCGCCAGTGTCACCGCGTTCGCCAGCGGTGGCATGGCGGGTGGCCGTCCGACCGTCCGTCGCACGGACCTCGTCGCAGCAGCGCTGTGGCAGTCGGGACACCGCGACCCGACTGCGTCCCTGATTGCGGGCATGACCGTCAGGCAGCTCGCGCGCCTGGGCCGTTCCTTCGACGACCTCTCGAGCAAGCGCCTCACCCGCTTCGGCCGTGGCCTCGAGCGCGCCTCCGACATCCAGGAGAAGCAGACCGAGGCCGCACGCACCCGATTCGAGAAGGTCCGCGACCGCCGCAACGAGCTCTCCTCCGGCATCGCCGACGGCCTCCGTGGCGACCTGTGGTCCGACACGGGCGGCTCCGCATTCGGCAAGCAGTTCGCGTCGGGCTCCATTGGCGCCGTGAACGCGCAGCTGCGCTCGGAGCGGGACCAGGCCAAGCAGTTCATCAAGGACATCGCGATCCTGCGCGATAAGGGCATCAACGGCGCGGCCTTGCAGGAGATCATCGCCGAGGGTGACTACGCCCGCGCCCGCACGTTCGCCTCCGGGTCCACTTCGGCGCTGCGCAGCTACGAGGCCGCCTTCAACGCGCGCCAGTCCGCCACTGCGGCGGCCGGTCGACTCGGTGGCCAGGTGCTCACGCCGGAGTTCAACGCTCTCCGTGCCGCCTATAACCGCCAGGTCGCTGAGCAGAAGGCGACCAACAGGCAGCTGGCCGCCCTCCGCAAGGAGCAGGGCCAGCGGCACGACGCGGCCCAGAAGTCGCGCAAGGACAACGGCGCCGGGCCGGCCGCGAAGAGGGGAGCACGGGGACGATGAGCGCTTCCTTCACCTGCGACGAGCTGGTGTTCCTGACCACCGACGAGGACGACCGCGCCGCGGACGCCGCTCAGGGCTGGCACTTCGAGCTCCTGGGTGATGACTGGGAGATGACCAGCGCCGAGCAGGCCATCGACGCCATCCAGTCCCAGCTGTTCGACGGCGAGGCGATCGCGACAGGGTCCTACGGGAACATGCCTGCAACCCTCCCGATCGCCATCGTCGGGACCGACTCTGCCCGACTGGCGCAGGGCGCGGCAGAGTTGATGCGCGTACTCAGGCGGCCGGGCATGCGATCGCTCACCTACATCGCCCCCGACGGCGCGAGCCCGGCCACCGTCTTCGACGTGCTGCACGCCCGCCCGGTCGCGCGCCTCGTCGACCGAGACGAGATGCAGATCCGCCGGCACTACGAGCTGACCCTGGCCTGCAAGCCGTTCCCGCGCTCGGACACCGAGATCGTCGCCGACGGTGAGCAGATCGCGGCCCCGTCCTTCACGCTCGTTGACAACGTCAACTCCTCGACCGCCTGGTCGACCCAGGACCCGCTGCGCACGGGCATCAGCTCCAAGGCATGGTCGCCGGCGCGCTACAACATCGCCACCAACGGCCTGGTCTCCGACCAGATCCGCTCACAGGGCTGGACTCGCGGCACCAACACCGTGGGGTTCGAGTGGAACACCCAGACGGGCACGACGGGCCACATCACCGCCTGGCGGTCGACGGTCTTCGAGACCACGTCGCGCCTGTACGTGAACTCGCCGAGGTGGACCCTACGAGGTACGGGCGCGCTGCGCCTGCGCCTGCGGATGGCATCGGAGTTCAACGCGTCCTTCGGTGTGCTCTACCGCTGGCAGAACACCACCGGTACCCAGATCGGAGCCGACCTCACCATCGCCGAGACGACGGTGGACGGCGACGTCGCCGCGCTGATTACGCCACCCGCCGGCGCGGTCACGGTGAGCATCCACCCCTACGCCCGCTTCCTCGACGCCAACGGCAAGAAGCGGGCCTGGGCGCTGCGCATGGTCTACCTCGGCCCCGACGGCTCCTCGTTCTGGGGGAACACCACCTCGACGACCTCGGTGGCCTACGACTGGACCGGAACCCCGTTCAACTCCCAGTCGGTCGAGCTGACCCCGGCATCCCTGACGCCCGGCACTGGACAGGTCTCGGTCACCGGATACGTCCACGGCGACTCCCGAATCGAGTTGCCGCTGGTTCGCGACGCGGACATCACCCCGACCACGACCTCCCCGTACATCGTCATCACGGGCACCCTGTCTCCGGCGACCTCCAACCCGCGAATGAGTCTGCGGATGCCGACGACAGGGTCGTTCGACCAGCCCGTCGGCACCTCCCCCGCGGTCCTGACCTACGGCGCCGACGGCTCGTTCAAGGCGTATTTCCGCGCCACGATGATGACCACGATGTCCTCGGTGTGCCTCTCGCTGCATTCGATGGGCTCCAACTCGACCTCCACCTCGGTCACCATGACCGCGACCCAGGTCGACCTCGCCACGAGCATCCCGCCCATCGGCACCGGACGCCAAGGCAAGTTCACCCTCGATGTCCAGGGCACCATGCCCGCCGAGGCGTCGCTGCAGGTCGCCAACACTGGCGGCGTCGGAACGAACGTGCTCATCTACACGGGCCCGGAGAACCCGAACTTCATGCCCGCGCTGTCCCCGTCGCTGGTCGCCTCTGGCACCGCGGACGGGGCAACGATCTCGAACAAGAAGTTCACGGTCCCGACCTCGATGGCCGGCACCGACACCTGGCAGGTGAGCCACGTCGGTCTGGAGTCCTCAACCTACGCACTGTTCGCGAAGCTCACAGGGTCCGGACTGACGACCGGGGCGGCGTACACGTTCTCGACGAGGCAGCAGACCTACTACGCCAGCGGCACCCCTTACGGCGAGACCGCCACCGTCACGGGCAAGATCATCGCGCCAGGAACCGGCTACACGGACGTCGCAATGATCGGCGTCCTACGGCTCCCGATCGTCGACACCAACCACCGCCCCGGCGGCCTGGAGGGACTGCGGCTATGGGTCTCTGGTGGGACATGGACTCTGGACGAGGCGTGGCTGTTCGACCTCGTCAACGGCCAACTCTCCCACATCAAGCCCTTCAGCGGCGGGTACTCGAACATCACCATCAAGGCCGCAGCGCCGGACTCACCGCAGCAGCGGTACTACACCGACGACGGCGGCGGCTCGATCCGCTCCCAGGACGCCCGGGTGCAGATCTGGGGCAACCACCGCCTCGACCCCGCCACCGGCTGCGACGTCTTCGCGGTCTGCGACACAGCGACACCCGCCCTATCGGTGTCGGCCTCGTACTTCCCGAGATGGGACATGTTCGCCGCGCCCCTGTCCGACGACGGGAACACCTGATGCAGGCCGAGCTGCAGGTCGGTGGCGTCTGGCTCTCCAGTCTTGGGCCATGGGGCGACCTCCAGGTCGAGGACCGCTGGCCGGGCGGCAACTACGAGGTCCGCTGCACGCTGGACCCGAAGGTGTCGCGCCGCCTCCCGGCCATCGTCAACGAGGCGGACGTGCGGCTCACGGTCGGCGGCGACCGCTGGGCGGGCACGCTCACCGAGTACGACCCCGAGACGGGCGACCTCGTCGCACAGGGCTACTACCGCCAAGGCGACGGCGTCCCCGCCCTCAACTCCTCCGGGATGACGACCACGACGCCGAATGCCGCCATCGACCGGGCCATCTCCTCGGGCTGGGTCAACTGGCGCCGTCCCGTCTCGCTGTCCTCCTCGCCCTACTCCTCCAGTGACGCCGCCGGCGATGCAACAGCCGAGGTGAACGCGCTCGGGTCACTCCTCGATGAGTGGGCAGCCGGGTCGGGGAAGCGGTGGGGCGTCGATGAGCAGCGCGTCGTCTACGCCACCGCCGACCCGAGCGAGGTCACACACCTACTCATCAACACCCCGGCGCCGGTCCAGTCCGGCCAGCGTGCCGCTGGGACCGTGGTCGCACGCTGGCAGAACTCCAGCGGCGCCTACGCGACCACCATCCGCGGCAACCTGCGGCCCATCGTGACCGTCGACTTCACGAACGCCGGGCCCCTGACCTCCGGCCAGGTGACCGCGCGCTGTGACCGCATCCTGTCCTCGAGCGCCGGCGCCGCCACGGTCGGAGGCTTCACCATCACCCGGGATCAGATCGTGGGCCGACCACACCTCTCCATCGTCCGCGCCGGCCAGCGAGTCTCGCTCGTCGACCAGGCGAGCCCCGACCTCTCGGCGCTCGCCCCATCGGTCGTCCTCGGCATCACCGTCTGGAACGTGGACGAGGACACGGTCGAGTGCACCCCGGTCGACGCGCCGGACCTCGACCTCCAGTCCATCATCGAGGCACAGGGAGGCATCGCGGCATGAGACCGAAACCCTTCCGTGGCGAGCCGGCGACGACGAAACGACGCGGCACCGTCTCCTACGGCGCGCTAACCAACGGCGCGAGTACGACCGGGGCAGTGACCTTCCCGACCCCCTTCGGGGCCGAGCCGGACATCACCATCACGACGACGTCCTCGCGCGTCACCATCGCGGTGACGTCCAGCTCGGCCTCCGGCTTCAACTGGTCGGCCAGCAACTGGTCTGGCGGCTCGGTCATCTCAGGACAGACCACGGCCCAATGGGTCGCCTGCGCTCCCTGACCATCACGACCCCGTCGTGATGCGGCGGGGCCTGAACCGAGAGGCGTAACCCATGCCGATTCCACTGCCCGAGAACGCCAGCTGGCGCGACCGGCTGTTCTACTACGAGTACCTGCCAGTCGCCCTCTACCTCTCGCTCGCAGGCTGGGCAGGGATCGTCACCGACGGCCGCATTAGCCCCGGGAGCCTCGACGCGCTACCCGGCTGGTTGTCCTTCATGTGGACGTACTCCATTGCGCTCGGCGGCCTCATCGCCCCGATCGGCGCCTTCACTGGCAAGACCCGGGTCGAGTCTGCGGGCTTGACCATGCTCGCGTGGGGCGCTGGTCTCTACGGCTTGGTCGGCATGGTCCTGCTGTGGCCCAACTCGGTTGCTGTTGTGGCCGTCTCTCTCGCGGTCGTCTCGATGTGTCTCATCCGGATGCGGAAGCTCAGCCTCTCGCGTCGTGCTCAGCAGGTCGCCGCCCGCCTCGCGCGCGCCGGCCATGCCGACGAGCAGGCCGAGGACGGTGAGTGATGGACCTTTCCACCATCGTCACAAGCGGCGGCATGGTCTCCGGTGCTGCCGCCGCGGGCTACTTCGCCAAGCTGACCTATGACGGCTGGCGAGCCGGTCGCACGGACCAGCGCACCGACCGAACCAGCGCCGTGACCGACGCAGCCACAGCGAACGCGACTCTCGTCAAGGCGATGGAGACGCTGGAGCGGGAGAACGTCCGCATGGCCAAGAAGATCCTGCACCTCGAGGAAGAGGCCGAGATCAAGGACCGCAAGATTGATGACCTCGAGGACCGACTGAACGGGGCAGTGCGACAGGTCGCTGAGATCGCCTCCGAGCTCTCGGACCTGAAGGCCGGACGCTAGGCCGAGTGCCATGGACGTGCGCCCGACCGCAGAGAAGGACCGAGTCGGCGCGCTGAGCCACGACCGCCCCTGTGGCCACTGCGGACACCCCGGCACGCACGAGCTGCTCTCCTGCGACCTGTGCCCCTGCCACGAGTCCGACCACACCTGACCACCGAGCCGCAACACCGCGGCCGGTTGCCCCGTGATGGGGCGTACCTCGAAAGAGGTGGGCGCGATGCCCAAGGAGTACATCAACAACCGCTGGTACGGCCAGAAGGCCACGCAGTATCTCGAGGACGCCGACGGCAAGCAGATCGAGAGCCAAGTGTCCGTCAGCGACGCGGCCGTCAAGGTCGGCTGGTCCAAGTCGAACGACGGTGGCGGCCTCGTCGAGGTCGCTGTCGTCCTCCTCCGCTCAGGAGTCGGCAACCCCGACATGGGCGCGGAGCACTCGCACATGGACCGCGACGGCATCAACCGCCTGATCCGCACCCTACGCAAGGCCCGCGACGCCGCGTTCGGCGCCGACGCCTGACGCACACCCCTGACTCGACCCCTGCGCCCCGGGATGAGGCGCGGGGGTCGTGCTCATCCCGATCATCCCTGGAGGAAGCATGTCGAACTACGCGAAGGCGAACCGCACGGCCCAGTGGTTCCAAGACGATTACCCAGGTTCCGTCCTCAACCTGACCGCCGACACGATGGTCCTGGTCGTCCACACGACCGAGGGCATGACGTGGCCCGGCTACAACGGTGGGGCGACCGCGCCGAACTACACCGGCCAGCCGCCCGTCGGAGACATCAAGGGTGCCTGGCGCGCCCACTTCCCCGACGAGCGCTCATCGCGCGCGCTGCGCAACCTCTCCGGCGGCGTGCAGACCAACACCCTGAACGCCGAGCAGGTCGAGCTCATCGGCACCTGCGATCCCGCCCACGCTCGGACCTGGGGCAGCAAGCGCGCGGGCATCGACTACGTCTACTGGCCCAAGGCCAACGACGAGCAGCTGCGCTGGCTCGCTGACTTCATCGCCGACATGCACAAGCGCCACGGTCTCCGGCTGACCTTCCCCACCTTCAAGGCGTACCCCGGCTCCTACGGCGCCAATGGCGTGCGGCTCTCGTTCGCGCAGTGGCGCAACTACGCGGGAATCTGCGGTCACCAGCACGTGCCGGAGAATGTCCACGGCGACCCGGGCAACATCAAGATGGCCAAGGTCATCGCCTTCGCCAAGGAGATGCTGTCCCCCGCGCCTCCGCCTGCTCCCGACCCGGTCACCACTCACACCCGCTGGGCGACCCGCGAGACCGGCGTGCACGCGACACCCGGCGGCAAGCTGCTCCGGAAGATCCCCGAGGGCTACAAGTTCCAGGTGGTCGACGGCTCGGGCCACGGCAACGACGGGTGGGTCGGGACCAGCGCCGGCAACTGGGTACTGGGCAAGGACACCACCGTCTGGGACCCCGCCGCCCCCGTCCGGTGCACCTACGTGACCTGGAACGTCGAGAACAAGGGCGACGCCGACGCTGCCCTCGACCGCGCCGAGGTCATCAAGATCTGCGCCGACGAGAAGCCGCACTACTTCGCGCTCCAGGAGGTCTACCGCGTCGACCTCGACGACATCCCGGGCTACCAGACCTACCGCGCCTGGGACGGCTACTCGGCCGACTCGGAGAATCGCGGGCAGGCCATCCTCGTCCGCAACGACGTGGCCATCAAGGTCAAGCAGGCGCTGGAGATGCAGGAGGAGTGGACCGGTCCGAAGATGGGGCTGTCCAAGGAGCCGCGTGTGCACCGCTACGTCACCGGCAACTATCACGCCGTCAATCTCCCCTTCGCCACGATCCATGTCCCGTTCCCTCCGGCCATCGAAGAGACGCGCCGGGCCGCCGTAGCGTGGCTCAAGGAGATGAGGGCCGCGCATGGGTGCGGCGTCATCGTCGGCGACTGGAACGCTCTGGCCGACGAACTGCAGGCGAAGGTCGGCACCCCCGCGGCCGCCAAGGTCGACGGCGGGGGACTCGACCGTGCTGTCTTCGTCGGCATGGAGAAGGTGTCCAGCAAGAACCTCGGAAACCGCGGTCGCTCGGACCATCCGGTCAAGATCTGGGTTCTCGAGGCCTGACGTGGAGCGGCTGCCCTGGGCCGGTCTCATCGGAGTCGGCGCCATCTTGGAAGCCATCGCGCTCCGCCAGCAGCGCAAGGCACCGCGGCGCTTCAAGATCCCCACTCTCTCGGACACGACCCGCTGGTTCTTCCACACCGACACCCCCGCCGGCCGCCTGGTCTTCTCCGCGTTCTGGGTGGGGCTGGGCGTCTGGTTCTACCGGCACATCCTCAAGCCCATCATCAAGGAGATGTCATGAGTGCTCTCACCGAGATCCTGCCCGCCAAGGGCCGCGCGATCGCCTATTCCATCTACGGCTTCCTCGGCGTCGGCCTCGGGTCCATCCCGGTCTACTGCGCCGCCACCGACGCCATCACGCCCACATGGTCCCTCGGCGCGCTCGCGGTCTACGCCTTCGTCGGCGCGCCGCTGTTCGGCGCGACCGCCGCAAGCAACACCCCTTCGGAGTAGCCCCTGATCGTGGCGCGCCACGTCCGCCGCCCCCCGGAGGCGTGGCGCGTCACCCCTGCCGCCGGTCCAGACCGACCGTCACCCTGACTGACAACCAAGGAGGGCGTCATGCCTCTGCCCAGCAACGTCGGCACCGGTACCGTGACCGGCAACTTCTCCGAGGACGCCATCCCCGGTGTCGTCATCACCAACTGGAAGGTCACGCTCGTCCCGTCGGCGCGACAGTTCTCCGACGTCACCGCGACGCCGCCGACCGTGACCTTCCTGAAGCCGTTCTACGAGGGCACTCTGGATGCCGACGGCGACCTCTCCATGGTCGTCCCGGCGACCAACGACCCGGACCTGAACCCGCTGGACTTCACCTACCGCGTGACGTACTCCTTCCCGGGTCTGGGCATGGACCCGCAGTCGTTCTACATCGAGGTTCCCGAAGGTGGCACCGTCAACCTCCCGGCGGTCAACCCCGTGCAGCAGTCCAACGGGGCGCTCATCGTCGAGGGCATCCCGAGCGGCGGGACCACGGGCCAGGTGCTCACCAAGGCGTCCGGGACGAACTACGACACCGAGTGGGCCGACCCGACGGGCGGAGGCGGAGGGGGCGCAGTCACCTCGGTCGCCGGGAAGACCGGCGTCGTCACGCTCGTCAAGGGCGACGTCGGCCTCGGCAACGTCGACAACACCAGCGACGCCAACAAGCCCGTCAGCACTGCGACGTCGACCGCCCTCGGGCTCAAGGCCGACAAGGCCTCCCCGACGTTCACCGGGACGCCCGCTGCCCCGACCGCAACCGCGGGCACCAACACGACGCAGCTCGCGACCACGGCCTTCGTGACCGCGGCCGTCGCTGCAGGCGGCGGCGGGGGCGGCGCAGTCGACTCGGTCAACGGACAGACCGGCGTCGTCGTGCTCGACGCCGCCGACGTCGGAGCCCGGCCGGATACCTACGTCCCGGCCTGGTCCGATGTCACATCCAAGCCCGCCGTCATCGCCGCCGGCGCAGATGCTGCCACCGCGCGCTCGGCGATCGGCGCCGGCACTTCCAACCTCACGATCGGCACCACGAGCACCACCGCCATGGCCGGCAACAAGACCGCGGTCGACCTCGGCGGCATCGTCTCGGACGTGACCGGCATCCCTGGCGCCTTCGTGCTCCCGAACGTCGTCGGCATCAGCGCGACGGACTACGCCGCACTGACCGACCCGGAGACCACCTACCCTGACGTCACGTTCCTGGTGCTCGGCTGATGAGGGCAAGACTCTTCTCCGAGACGTCCATCCTCGCCGTCTCCGGCGACCCCGGGCAGCCCTACAACTTCGGCACCCGCTTCTCTCCTACCGTGGCAGCCTCGGCCGTCGCGGTCTGGTTCCACTGGGGCTCGCGGAGCACGCCAGGGTCCGGCATCCCGATGAGCGACGTGGACGTCGGCATCGCCAACTCGGGCGGCACCATCCTGGGATCCACGACCGGCGTCACCGTGACCCGCGGATGGAACCGCGTGGAGCTGTCGTCGCCTGTCGCGCTGACCATCGGGCAGGCCTACATGGCCGTGGTCAAGATCCCCGACGGCACCTGGTTCTCACTGGCCACCGGGATGCACTCCAGTGAGCGCACCTCCAACGGCCTGACGTTCCCCGCGAACGCGGGCGCCTTCAACGTGGCAACCACGCTCACCGCGCCGACGAACTCGGACGCCAGGAACTTCGGTGTCGATGTCGAATGCACCGTCACCGTGACCCCGCCGACCCTGACTGGGTCGGCGGGCACCTGGGACATGGCGATGTACGGCAACCAGACCGAACTGGAGGCTGACGGCTGGGACATGGGCGGCACCTCCACAGGGACCAACACCTACTCCTCGGCCGGCGTGGGGCTCGCCGTCACCAGTACGGCGCAGCTGCCCGACCAGAACGTCATCTGGCGCGACCTGCCCGACGGCTGGCGCTCTGTCGAGATCGAGTGCAAGTGGACTCCCGGCGGCGTCACGTTCCGCACCGCGCGCCTCGGCGTCACTCGCGGCGACACCGAGTGGACGCAGGTCGCGTTCAACTACGGCGGGTTCCCCTGCTGGGAGACCTGGGCCCCCGCGGACCCGCTCTCCGACGTGGTCATCCGGCCCGAGTCCAACAAGGACATCAACCTCGACACCATCACCGCGCCGCGCTACATGCGCATCGACCGCACCGACGACGACCGGCTCGTGCTCATGTTCTCCGAGGACGAGAACGGCCGCTCGTGGCTCAAGGTCGCCGAGACCGACATGATCTTCGAGCCCGAGCAGTTCTTCTTCTACGGCTCCGGCGCCACCACCGGCACCTTCACCATCGCCTCGGTCACCGTCGGCACTGACCCGCTCCCACCCCCGCTCGCGAGCGGCACCCTCATCAAGGCCGGCGAGATCGCGAACCTGCGCATCGGGGGCCAGGTGGTCACCGCCGGCTACCTCAACGGCGAGTGGATCTATCAGCCGACCCTGACCGGCTCGTACGTCGGTCTCCAGCTCGAGGCACCCTCATTCCGGCCCTGGGTCGAGCTCCTCCCCGGCTCGACCGCCCAGTGCATGTGGACGCTCGAGGACAACAAGGTCTTTGCGACCGGCGACAAGCCGACCATCGACTTCGGGGTCTACGCCGAGCGCGAGATGCGCCTCTACGTCCTCGACGGCGGCGAGCCCGCCTTCGACCAGGTCAGCGTCCTCAACCTCGGATTCTCCCACCTCGACGACCCCGGCACCTACGGCCCGGGCCCGACCTACGACTGGGCCCCCCAGCCCGTCGTCGGCATCACCAACCTCGGCCTGCTCACCGGACTGACGTCGTTCATGGCGGCCAACTCGGTGCTGAAGACCGTCGACTTCAGCGGTATGGCTGACCTCGAGTTCATCGAGTGCTTCCATGCCGAGATCGAGACCGTCGACCTGACCGGCTGCAACAGCATCATCCGTCTCTGCCTGGAGTCGTGCCAGCTCGACTACCTCGACATGAACCCCATCAGCGACACCGTCAAGGACGTCCGCTGCGCCGCCACCCGCCACCCCAGCGGAACACTTACCCTCGAGCCCATCACCGGCACGATGGCGCAGGAGTACCACTACTGCGTGAGGGACCAGGTCATCGTGAACCACATCCCGCTGTCCAAGCAGCCGGTGCTCGAGGAGCGGTGGGACTGGAACACCAACGAGTCGACCATCGACTTCGCCAACATGCCGGCGACGGTGGACTCCTTCCAGTCCTACGGCAACCCCTGGGACGAGGCGACGGTCAACGGCATCCTCATCAAGCTCGACGACGACGGGCCCGCGATCGGGCTGGTCGACCTGAGCACGGGTATCGCGTCCTCGGGCGTGCCAGCGGCACCGACAGGCGCTGGCATCACGGCGAAGAACAACCTCATCGCCAAGGGCTGGACGGTGCTGACGAACTAGTAGCGCGTGCAGGTCGCCGAGGTGGCGTCGCCTTCACAGACGACCGTCGCCGAGTCGCCGTCGCTCGGGTAGACGAAGACCAGCCAGAGCAGGGCGACAGCGACGACGAACAGGACAGCGATGGTGGCGGCGAGGTCGCGCGGGCCCATGATGCGGAAGGTGTTGGTCAGCTTCCGCATCAGGTAGGTCTGCACCTGCTGCTGGGTCATACCTTGGATGGTCCGCCTGCGGGGTCCCTATTCGCAATAGCCCGTACGGACCAATGCCCAATCCTGGGGACCGCCATAGGTATGCATATCTATGGCGGTCAGCGAGCCCGGTTCCGCTCGTCCCACAGCCAGAAGATGTCCGCGGGGCTGCACCCGGGGATGCTCGCGGCGATCTCGTGGGTCAGCTCGCCGGCTTCCAGTCGACGCAGGATCGCGTCGGCTTCCTCGGGGGTGAACTTCGCGGTCATCGGTCGAGCTCCTTGAGTGCGGCGAGACGCAGCTTGCGGGCGCCCTCAGGGGACATGCTCAGCTCTCGGCCAATCTCGGCCAGCGGCATGCCCTTGTCGGACGCGGCGACCACGAGCTGCTGGCGGACCAGTGTGGCCTGCTCGAGCAGCCCCTGAGAGGCGGTCAGCTGCTCGGCCATCGTCGGGGACTCGACCACCGCGGTTGCGAACTCGGTCAGCCGGAGCCAGGTTGCCTCGGGGACCTTCGAGGCAGCGGGAGTGTTCACACAACACATGTTGACGTGAATCAATGACCAATGTCAACAACTAAAGTTGATGTCGTGCCGCAGCTGCCCCGCCTAATGAGTGGTCCCGAGATCGCCGCGCTCTTCGGTGTCTCGCGGCAACGAGCGCACGTCCTGACGAAGTCCAAGGGCTTCCCCGACCCTGCCCAGGTGCTCGGCATCGGCGCCATCTGGCTCGCCGACGACGTCGAGGCGTGGGCCGAGAGCACCGGCCGGGCGATGCCCGGTCGTACCGAGACGTAGCCGCCTACTCCTGGCGGCTCGAGCGCCCCAGGAGGCGTCGTGACCACCAAGAAGAACCCGCAAGGCCGCAAGGCCGGCGCCACGATCAAGAAGGTGACCGACCGCGAGAAGTTCGCGTCGCGCCGCAAGGGCCAGGGGACTGGCGATGGCGAGTGGAAGCTCGTCCGCGGAGTCTGGCGCCTCATCAAGAAGTAGTCCAACGCCGTCACGCCATGGCCGCCCGTCTCTTCGGAGGCGGGCGGCTTTTCGCGTATACCCCCATGACTAGTCCGAACGGGCTATGTTGATGCATCAACACGTTTCGCGATTACGAGGGGGTACGAGCGAGCATGAGAGGGTGCGACTGAGCGTGAATGGAGCGGCTGAGCGGGAATATGCCTGCGTTCGAATCCCGCCCCCTCTGCCAGATTTAGCGTCACGCCAGACGAGACGCTAGACCTCCTGCAGGTGCCGATCCACGTCGATCATCAGCCGCCGCAGCTCGAGGAGCAGATCCTCGAGGTCGGTGCGGTCGAGCACGTCGTCGGCGAGGACGGCGAGCCTGCTCAGCAGCGTGCCGCGGTCGCGGAGCGCGCCGACGTCGCTGAGGGCGTGCCACTCCTGGCCGGTGTCGAGGACCAGCAACGCATCACGTACGCCTGCAAGGCGCTGGCGCACCGACCAGCGCCATAGGCCGACATTGGCCCCCGGACGGGGAGCGGCGATTGCGGTATCCAGGGCCCGAAGAGCATCCGACATATTGGGAAGCACACCTGTCATGACCAGATTGTGACCTAGGTCACGTAAAGGAGCAAGCCGATGCGGCTCTCGGCTCCCGTGTCGGCCACAATGGAGAGCGTGTCATCTGCTGACCTCACCTACTACCGCCTCGCCCCCTCCGTGCAGGCCCGCCTCCTCGGTGCCGCCGTGGTCGGCCTGGCGCTCCTGGTCTTCGCCGGCACGGCCGTCGTCATCGCGGCCCGGATCGACTTCGCGTGGCTCTTCGTCCCGCTCGTCGTCGGCGCCGCCGCCGTGATCGGGTTCGGCTGGTGGCTTCGCAACAAGGCGTACGTCCTGCGCGCCAGCGCCCAGGGCTACCGGGTCGCGTTCGTGCGGGGTGCCGGCGTCCGCGAGGCCCGCTGGGTCGACATCCAGGAGGCGGTGACCACCATGCCCGCCGGCACGCCGTGCCTGGAGCTGAGGCTCAAGAAGGGTGGCGCCACCACGATCCCGGTGACCATCCTCAGCATCGACCGCGAGCAGTTCGTACGCGATCTCCAGGTCTATCTGAAGGCCACCATCAAGCCTCTCGACACCACCTCGGGATCGTCCGGCGCCCCCTGATTGGTCCCAGGAGTGCGGGTCTTGTAGCCTGTTCGAGCGGTATGGAGGCGTCGCCTAGTCCGGTCTATGGCGCTCGACTGCTAATCGAGTTTGGGGCTTAAACCCCATCGAGGGTTCAAATCCCTCCGCCTCCGCCAGTTTCAATGTGTTTGGCCCCCTTCTCGAGGGGGCCAAACTGCATTCTGACCTGCAATTTCATGCATTGCACGAGACCGTACGACGGAACGTGAACTATCCGTAACGCCGTGACGTGCACAATAATCAATCCGTAGGCCTCTCGGCACCAGCATCGGCCTCGCGATCAGGAAGGAACGAGCATGAAGTTCGCACGCGTTGCCGCTCTTGCGTTGGCCTCGGCCGCCGCCATCGCGGTCAGTCTGTTTGGTGCCACCGCATCTGCGCAGGCCGACACCACGTGGCCCATCAAACCCATCAAGATTGCTAGCGACACTACCTGGCCGTGAGGCTGGTAGCGCACTGAGGCAAGACGCTTCCGGCAGTAGCTAGAAGCGCTGGTTCCGAGTGAGGATCGGTCTCGACCTCACTCGGAAACCCCTCCTTCGATCCCGGCGCCAGCTCGTCCGATCTCGTAGCCGAGTTGGAACCGCGTATCCGCGTCGTACTCTTCCTTGAGATCGGCAACGTATCCCGCGTAGGTCCGCGGGCTGACGCCCAGCCGCTTCGACGCCGCCGGGTCGGAGTGGCCCTCGATGAGCATGCGCAGGGTCATCGTGCGCTGCTCGCCGGCGATGTCCTTGAGGGTTGTCGAGTCTGCCGACGAGAACGGGCGGCCGCGTTCCCACGCCCGCTCGAAGACGTCGACCAAGTAGTTGACGATGGCGGGCTCGCGGATCGCTACCGCGGCCCCGAGGCCCTCGGGGCCCGGGATGATCGCAACGTTCCTGTCGAAGATCATCGTGCGGTTGAAGAACTCGTCCAGGGTGCGCACCTCTGCTCCTTCAGCGGTGACGGCGGCGACGTACTCTCGAGTTCCGCTGTTTCTTCGGGCGGAGTGCTGATAGAGCGTGCGGAGCTTGACCCCTCGTTGGATGAGCTGGGTGTCCTTCTTGATGGCGTTCGCGAGAATGGTGCCGGTGTCCCGGCCTTCCTGCGGCTGTGCCGTGAGCGCCTCGAACTCACACTCCGCGACCAAGGAATCGATGTAGCGCTGGATCGCAGGCCCGTGCATGTAGGCGAACGGTCCGAGCTCGTCAGACGGCGCAGACCGACGCCACGCGCTGCGTAGCGCGGTGAAGTCGTTCGCCCACTCCGCCGACTCCTGCAGAAGGCGGATGCCTTCTTGGGTCATGGGGGTCACGACCTGCGCCTGGACGGTGGCCGGGTCGACCGTGGTCCACGTCGTAGGGTCCTCGTCAGGCCGTCGTACGAGCCCGAGCTCGACCAGCGCTGTCAGCGCCTCGGCGAACTCACCGCCGTCTGCGATCCTCGCGTCGGACGAGGGCAGCGACCCCTTCTCCGCGATCAGTTCGAAGAGCTCGATGCCCTTGGCCTCCAGCAGTGCACGCGTCCCGGGCGTGCGTCCCTCGTTCGTCACGTTCTTCTCCTCGCCGGACGGCGTGGGTTGACGCTTGCTCACGCTCCACCTCCCCGATGCTGTGGGCTAGCGCCAGATCTTCTCACACGCCGCGATTTCTGGTCACGGACCATCTTCCGCTAATCTTCTACACGTTGCTTCGGTAACACTGCGCCTGTAGCTCAACGGATAGAGCATCTGACTACGGATCAGAAGGTTTGGGGTTCGAATCCCTACAGGCGCGCAGAACATGGGTAACTGAGAGATTGGCCCCTGACCAGGCATAAAGCCCAGGTTGGGGGCCTTCTTCATTTCCGCAAGGAGTTCCGACGTGAGGGCGCTTGCTATCGCTTCTGCTAACAAGTCACGGCTTCAGCGGCCTTCTTCGGTCTCGTCGTCGTCGCCGTGCCCATCGGTGCCCTCGTCGTCCTGGTCGACCAGGTCGGCGAAGCGGGTCCGCAACCTCGGCAGCCTTCTCCGAAATCACGTGGGCGTAGACGCAGAGTGACCGACGGGTCAGCGTGGCGCAAGCGAGCAGCCACGACTCACGTGCCCGGAGCCCATCGCCCTAGACCGACTTCGAGCGCGCGGCAGCCACGATCTAGACGAACGCCTCGCTCACCTGGCGCGAGACTCCGAGACTCGCCTCCGCAGACGTTAGGATCGACCCCAGCGAGACAGAGCCCGATGAGGCAGCGCGCCAGATCGATCGAGTCGTCCAGACCGTGTGATCCAGACTCGGTCAGTGTTCCGGCTCCCAGCGAAGGAACACCCAGTGCTCGCCGGGCAGCAGATCGCGGGTCGCGTGAGGGCTTGCCTGGAACTGGACGGACACCTCGGGCGGGAAGTCAGCGATGCAGTACGTCTCCGCCAGGGAAACGCACTCCGCTTGCACGTCGCCAATGCCGCCCTCGTACAGGAAGCGGCCCTCGATCGAGCCTCGTTCCGACGAGCCTTGGTGCTGTACGGCCACGCCACGGAGGTCGGCAGTGACCTGCCCCCAGAGAGCGCGCATCATCGACAGCATCACGTCTGACCGCATGTTCTTCACGGGGGTCGAGTATCGCCTCTTTTGGGCGACCCGGGGTCAGAAGGTCATCTGGCCTGGCTTCGTGAGAGCCTTCTCTACTGCCTCAAGGCGGCCTCCGGCCGCCCAGCGCGGCCTCCGGGGGCGTGCGGCCTGGCGGCCGGTCCCCCTACGTGCCGCGCAAATGAAGAAGAGGGCACTCAGTCCGTAGACCAAGTGCCATCGCCAGACGCTAGCGTCCGTGCATGACCGATCGGCTAACCTCGTTGACCTCCCGACTCCGCGACCTCGGAGCGCCCAACCCCGAATCGTGGGCCCAATCCGAGCTCGCCGAAGACATCCCGCAGACCGCCCGATACGTTGCACTTCGACGGCTCTGGCCCGAGTTGATCCAGCCGTGGCGCGACCACGACACACTCCGCCGGGTGCCCGCAACCAAGAAGATCCTCGATGCCGGGGTCGACCCCGCGGTCCTGTCTGCGGCCCTGTGCTCCGTGGCGTATGAGGCAGTAGCCGGCACGCTCTGGGAGTTGTGGGACCAGCCCGACGACGTGCCGCATGGACGGTTCGTCGAGGTGGACGAACACGGCAACCTCACTGGCCGCAGCGTCGATGGACTGCATGAAAGCCTGCTCTCTCTCGACCCGTCTGGGAATGATGGCTCTGACTTCCTCTGAGCTCACATGCGACCACCGGCGGCCACAGAAACCAGCATCGCCAACGTGCCCTACGTATCCCGTGCCACCGGCGGTCATCGTCGCGTCGGCCGCCAGGCACGGCAGGAGGCTGGCGGCGAGGGGGAGGGGAGCGCCGCTATCGGCAGAGACATTCCCTGCGACGGTTCCCGGATCGACGTGGTTAGGCAGCGTGGGGGCAAGCCCCCAGACCCCCGCCAAGGGGGCCAGATGCCGGACGGGGTGACGCTCCGCCCCCGCGATAAAGACTCCCAGCATCCGAGGGAGGTTGCTAACGCTTCTGCTAACAGGGTCCCCGGACAATTCCGGAAGTTCGTGGCCATGGGAGGGGGCGGTGAGCGTGGAACGGGCCTTGGCGGATGGTCCTCAAGTGCCTATGGATCGGAAGGTTGGGGTTCGAATCCCTGCAGGCGCGCAGCACGAGAAAGGCCCTTGACTAGGCAGAAGCCGGGTCGGGGGCCTTCTTCATGTCTGCAAAGGGCCTCGAATCCGAGGCGCCTACCTACGCTTCTGCTGGCAGGGTCACGGACTCAGCGGCGTGGCCGTCTGGCGGTCGCGGCCTAACGCGATCGCTACGTGCGCGAACGGACCTGTACCCCGCTGTGCGCCGCGTACCGCGTGACCATCGTGGTCACGGCCTCGTCGATGACCTCGGTGGTGCGGGTGCTGCTCACCGACCAGTCCGGGACGAGGAGCCGGGGCCAGAAGAGGTAGTTCGAGATCATCCCGAGGAACTGGGTCGTCGCCAGGTCGGCGTCCGCGACGATTGCGGTCCCGGCCTCGGCTTCGGCGAGGAGATAGTCCCGCACCGACTCGAACCACGGCATCTTGCCCTGGGCGAACTGCGCCCGGGCGAGTTCGGGGAAGCGCGGCAGCTCGGCGATGACGATCCGGAATAGGTCGGTCATCTCGGGGCGGGTCAGCAGTGCGGCGTAGCTCCGGCTGATGGCGGTCAGTCCGGCGGTGAGGTCTCCGGCTTCCGGCACCTCGAGTGCGTCGGCACTTGTCCACGACTCCGTCACGATCGCGTCGAACAATGCCGCCTTGGTCGGGAACTGCTTGAACAGCGTGGCCTTCGAGACGCCGGCACTCTCGGCGATCCGTGCCAGCGAGGACCGGTCATAGCCGAGCTCGAGGAACAGCCCGGTCGCTGCCCGCACGATCAGGGCGCGCTTCTCGTCAGCAACCCGTTGGTGATACGGCGACGTAGTGGAACTCACCAGCACAGTGTAGCGAGGTGAGTGGCTTGACTCACCACTGCGGGTCACCTAGTCTCCTAGATGGTGAGTCGATCGACTCACCATCTTCTCTCCAAGGAGTTCTCATGTCGACCTTCGACAATCACACCGTCCTCGTCACTGGTGGCACCGGCGGGCAGGGCGCCAGTCATGTGCGCGCGTTCCATGCGGCCGGCGCGAACGTCGTCATCGGCGACATCGACGCGACTCGGGGTGCCGTGCTGGCCGAGGAGCTCGGCGAACGGGCTCGTTTCGTCCGTCTGGACGTCACTGACGAGAGGTCGTGGGACGCAGCCGTGGCTGCGGGCGAGGAGGCGTTCGGTGCCATCACGGTGCTGGTCAACAACGCCGGTGTCCAGAACCCGGCCGCTCTCATCGAGAGCACCGACCGGCGGACCTGGGACCGCATCCTCGACATCAACCTGACCGGCACCTTCCTGGGCATCAAGGCGGCTGCGCCCGCTCTGCGGCGTGCGGGCGGCGGTGCGATCGTGAACATCGCCTCCACCTCGGGAATCGGCGGCACTGCGCACTACGCGCCCTACGTCGCCAGCAAGTGGGCGGTCCGCGGACTCACCCAGACCGCCGCCTTGGAGCTGGGCCGCGACAACATCCGGGTCAATGCCATCCATCCGGGAGTCATCGCCACGCCGTTCATCACTGAGCCTGCCGCCGGCAGCGATGCCCCGATCTCCGACTTCTACTCGCCCGAGCCCTTTGCCGTCCCGCGCCTCGGTGAGCCGGGGGACGTGACCCGTCTACTGCTCTTCGTGGCCTCGCCGGAGTCGTCGTTCATCACCGGTGGTGAGTACGTCGTCGACGGCGGGCTGCTGCTCGGCCCCGCGCTGAAGGACCAGGCCGCGTGAGCGCTGACTCGTCCCTCGCGCCGTGGCCCGACGAAGTGCGTCGGGCCGTGGAGATCACGCCGGCGGCGGGCACTCGGGAGCGGATCATCGACATCACCACCACGGGGCGTCGCACCGGACTGCCTCGGCGACTCGAGATCTTCTTCTATCGGGCGCACGGTCGGACCTATCTGTGCAGCGGGGCGGGCGGCGGCGCCACGAGCTGGTACGCCAACCTCCTGGCGGATCCGACGTTCGTCTTCCACCTCAAGCACGGTGTGCGTGCCGACCTGCCGGCCCGGGCCACGCCTGTCACGGATCCGAGCGAACGGCGCGCCATCCTCGAGGCGATCGTCGACGACCTCAACCAGCCCCACGATCCAGGCACCATCGCACCGACCAGGCTCGAGGACTGGCTCGGCAGTCGCATCATGCGCGTGGAGTTCGACCGACCTGTCTGATGCCGGGCGTCACGGTCCCGCGTGGGTCGCGGGCGCCCACCCCTCCTCCTCGCGGATGCCCTGCATGATCCGGTGGCCGATCTCGCGCAGCTGTCGCGTCTGCGACGCCGTCAGTCGGTCGAGCACGAGCCTGCGGACGACCTGTACGTGGCCGGGTGAGGCCTGGCGGACCTTCTCCGCGCCGGAATCGGTGAGGACGGCCAGGGTGTAGCGCCCGTCGGCAGGGTCGGGGGTGCGGTGCAGCCACCCTCTCGACTCCAAGCGCGTGGCGGCTCGCGAGAGCCGCGACAGTGTGCTGTTGGCGTACCCGGCCAGCACGCTCATGCGGAGGGTGCTCTCGGGCGACTCCGCGAGGGCGTACAGGACGCCGTACTCGAAGTGAGTCAGCTCCGCGTCGCGCTGGAGTTGGCTGTCCAGAGCCGGGGGTAGCCACTCCAGCACGGTCGCCAGGGCGGCCCATGCCTCCAGGTCCTCGCCGGCGAGGGGCGCCGGCGAGGCGGCGCGGCTGTGATCGGACATGGCGGCAGCGTACGGCAGTGCGGCTCGTTGGACTTGCTCAGGCAAGTGAATCTGTCTACATTTGACTTGCCTGAGCAAGTCAAATGGTCGGAGTCGACCGATGAAGGAGAACGAGATGGACATGGGTCTGAACGGCAAGAGGGCCTTCGTGAGCGGGTCGACGCAGGGCATCGGCTTCGCCGTCGCGCGTGCGCTCGCTGCGGAGGGGGCAGCCGTGATCCTGAACGGACGAACCGCCGATCGGGTGGACGATGCGGTCGAGAGGCTCCGCGCCTTCGTCCCGACCGCTGACGTGTCGGGGATCGCCGCCGACTTCGCTCGTGCCGATCAGGTGCGCGACCTGATGGCCAGGCTCGGTGAGGTCGACATCCTGGTGAACAACGTCGGCGTCTTCGAGGTCAAGGCGTTCGATGACATCTCCGACGACGACTGGCAGCGCTACCTCGAGGTCAACCTCATGAGCGCAGTGCGCCTGTCGCGGCACGCGCTGCCCGCGATGCTGGCGTCGGGTTGGGGGAGGATCATCTTCGTCAGCAGCGAGTCCGGGGTGAACGTCCCTGCCGACATGACGCACTACGGCGTGACCAAGGCCGGGGCGCTGGCGCTGGGCAACGGTCTGGCCAAGCTCACGCGTGGCACGAGCGTCACCGTCAACACGATCCTCGGCGGGCCGACGTACTCCGACGGCGTCGCGGCGGCCATCGAGGACATCGCCCAGGGCCAGGGAATGCCGGCAGAGCAGCTGAAGAGCGCTGTCGCTTCGGGCAACACGACTTCGCTGCTGCAGCGCTTCATCGAGCCCGACGAGATCGCCCACCTCGCCGTCTACGTGGCGAGCCCGCTCTCGTCCGCCACCAACGGCGCTGCGCTCCGCGCCGACGGAGGCGTTCTCACGGGCATGCTGTGAGGCCGGTGGGCTGCATCTCCGTTCCCCGACCTCGACGACCCGGCTTCTGCACACTCAGGCGGAAGCCGGGCCCCATAATGTGCCGGTGACTCTTCCCCAGATGCTCGGGCGCCTGCGCCAGGTCAAGCCGCTCGGTTCCGGCGGATTCGCCGAGGTGTGGCTCTACCACGACCCGGACCTCGACTCGCCCGTCGCTGTGAAGGTGCTCAGCGCCCAGTGGACGCAGGCGGCCGACATCCGGGAGCGGTTCCTGCAGGAGGCGCGGTTCCTCCGGTCGGTCGACTCGCCCCACGTCGTCTCGGTCCACGACATCGGTGAGACGCCGGCGGGTGCGCCCTACTTCGTGATGGCGTACGCCGATGGGGGCAGCGTCGCGGAGCTGATCACCCAGCACCCTCAGGGGATGCCGCCGCAGCTCGTGGCCGACCTGGTGACACAGGCCGCGTCCGGCCTCGACGCACTGCACGTGCGCTCGGTCATCCACCGCGACGTGAAGCCGGCCAACATCCTGCTCACCGGCGGTTCCGACGGGCGGCTGCGCGCGATGGTCGCCGACCTCGGGGTGGCCCGCGCGCTCGACCAGCACTCGGAGGTGACCCGGCAGATCGGGACGCCTGCCTACATGGCGCCCGAGCAGTTCGACGAGTCGCTGCCGATCGACCATCGCGCTGACGTACGCAGCCTGGGAGCGGTCGCGTGGGCGATGTTCGCCGGGCGCTCGCCCGCGCCGGCGCTGACGATCGCATCCCGGGTTCCCGACCTCGGCACCGTCGCGCCGGTGCCGGCAACGGTGTCCGCGGTGATCATGCGCGCTCTCGAGCCGAGGGCTGAGGACCGGTGGCCGGATGCGGGGAGCTTCGCCGCGGCGCTCACCGCAGCGGCCGAGGGACGGGCGGTCGCCGTACCTCCTCCGCCTCCTCATGCCGCGCAGACCGTGCTCCGTTCGCCGTCGCAGCCGCCGACCCATCCCCCGACGCAGCCCCCGTCGCAGTCCCCGACGCAGCAGCTGCCGGCGCCGGGCCGACGTACCGCCGTCATCGTCGTCGCCGCCGTCGCGGCCGCGCTGGTGCTGGGCGGCGCCGCGACCTGGTTCGTGACGCGCGGCGGCTCGGCCGAGGATCCGGCCGGCGGCGAGGAGACCGCGGCAGGCGAGCCGGTGAGCGGCGCGGAGACGGCGGCGGTCCGGTTCGTCGAGGCGCTCCAGGCAGGTGACTGCGAGGCCGCGGGCCTCTACATCCCCGACCTCGACGACCCGGCCTCGTGGGACTGCACCGATGACGCCAACGGAGGCGACGGCTTCTACTACCACATCCTCGACGACCTCGACGCCGGCGGCGAGCGCCGGGTCGAGGACCTCGGGGACGGGCTCTTCCGGGTGGTCTGGGTCGACCAGGGCTACGTCAACATGCAGCGCCAGGAGGACACTCTGTTCACGGTGCAGCAGGTCGTCTGCTGCTAGCCCGAGATCCGGGTGACCGTCCCGGGCAGGCTGAGCAGGACGAAGGCGCCGGTCGCGGCGAGGGTCCGGAAGGTGTGGAAGATCAGCCACGGCTTCTCGTACGAGGACACGGAGCCGCCGTTCGCCAGGGCGTCGTTCAGCGGCAGGTTCGCCGCGAAGGTGATGACCACGGCGGCGACGGACAGGCAGGCGGCGGTGATGGCGAGCGGGCTCCGGTGCCAGCCGAGGGGGACCAGTGCCAGGAGCGGTGCGCCCAGGAAGAAGGCCAGGAACACCGGGTTGACGATGACCACGTTGAGCCGGTTCATGACCCGTGCGTAGACCTCGTCGGGCTGGCCGTGCAGCGCCGGCATGAAAGCGACCAGGAAGGCGATGTAGATGCCGGCGGTGACGCCGTTGAGCAGCCTCGCGCCGGTGAGTACGACCTCGCTCATGACTGCTCACCGCCGGCGAGACCGTCGATGCTCCGAGCAGCGCGGCCCAGGACCGTTTCGACGTCCTGGGTGACGTACGCGTTGCGGCCGTCGAGCACCTCCTCGAAGAGGTACGCCAGCCCGGCCGCGTCCGCGGCCGGCAACCCGGCCGCCGTCAGGACCGCGATGTAGTCCTCGGTGGGCATCGAGCGGTACGCGACGCCGGGCCCGCCGACGGCGCACGCGGCCTCCTCGAAGGTGAGCAGCTGCGGTCCGGTGAGCTCCAGGACGCGGCCTACGTAGCCCTTGTCGAGGAGGGCGGCGACGGCGACCTCGGCGATGTCGTCGGCGTCGACGAACGGCTCGGCGGCGGTGTGCTCGACCATGGTGAGCGACCCGGCGGCGAGCTCGTCCGCGAACGCGCCTTCGGTGAAGTTCTGCATGAAGAAGGCCGAGCGCAGGATCGTCCACTCGGCGCCGGAGGCCGTCATGGCCTGCTCGGCGCGCTGGGCACCGTCCTCGCCGCGGCCCGAGAGCAGCACCAGCCGGGTGCAGCCGGCGGCGACCGCCTGGGCTGCGAACGCGCCGATGATCTCGTCGGCCCCCGGCAGGCCGAGGTCGGGCTGGAAGGTCAGGTAGGCCGACTCGCAGTCGTCGACGGCCTCGGCCCAGGTGGTCCGGTCGTGCCAGTCGAAGCGGGGCGTGGAGTGGCGGGTGACGGCACGTACGTCGTGGTCGAGGGTCCGGAGGCGGTGGGTGACGCGCTGGCCGGTCTTGCCGGTGGCGCCGGTGATGAGAGTTGTCATGCCTCTAATCTGGCCGGTCGTGAGCGACGATGGAATACGTGTGACTCCAGACAGGATGCGTTATCGTCTCACCCATGTCGTCGCTGGATCTGCTCATGGACGGTCCACGGGCCCAGGCCGCCTTCCTGCTGAAGGCCGTGTTCGCCGGGGAGTGGTCGATCACGGCCGAGGACGAGGTGCCGCTCACGGTCATCGCGATCGCGCGCGGCGAGGCGGTCTTCACCGGCTGCGAGGGGCCGCAGGAGGTGGCGGCGGGCGACGTGATCGTGTGCCGCGGGCCGGCGACCTACGTCATCGCCGACTCGGCCGATCGCCCCGCCGACATCCGGATCCTTCCCGGCCAGGTCTGCGTCGACCCGAACGGGGCGCTGCTGGCCGAGGAGCTGGCGCTGGGCGTACGCACCTGGGGGAACAGTCGCTCGCCGGAAGCGACAGTGATGCTCATCGGGACCTATGAGCGCGAGACGTCGGTGGGCTCCCTGCTGTTGTCCCGGCTGCCGACCAGCGTGGTGCTGCGCGGCTTCGACACGGCCGTTCTCGACCTCCTGGCGGCCGAGCTGGTGCGCGAGGAGGCCGGCCAGGCGGCCCTGCTCGACCGGCTCCTGGACGTACTCGTGGTCAAAGCCGTGCGCGAGGTGCTCGCGGCCTCCCCGGCCCTTCCTGCTGATGACGCGGTGGCCGCGGTGCTGCGGGCGATGGAGCAGCATCCGCAGCTGCCCTGGACGGTCGCAGGCCTCGGTGAGCAGGTCGGTCTCTCGCGAGCCGCTCTGGCCCGGCGCTTCACCGAGCAGGTCGGTGAGCCACCACTGGCGTACCTGACCCGGTGGCGGCTCGCCCTGGCCGCGGACCTGCTGGTCGGCACGGACCTGACCCTGTCGGCGATCGCCGCTCGCGTCGGCTACGCCAACCCGTTCGCCCTCAGCGCCGCCTTCAAGCGCCTCCACGGCACCTCGCCGACCTCCTTCCGGAGCCGTCACGTCGCCTGACGCCTCGCCAGCGACCGGTCAGAACCGCTCCGCGAGGAAGGCCAACTGGTCGGGGACCACGCGGCGCCAGTAGCCGAGGTCGTGGTCGCCGAGGGTGAAGCCGCCGGCGGGCCGGGGATCGAGGAGGTCGACGAAGTCGCGGGTGGCGGCGTAGAACGGGTCGCCCTCACCGCAGTCCACGCGCAGCGGGATGTCGGCCAGCGACGCCTCCCTGCCGAACATCGTCACCTCGGCGAAGTCGTCCTGGTCGTCGTACGCCCCGGGCCTGGTGTCGCCGAACTCGTGCCAGAGCGCCGGGCTCATCACGGATACGCCACGGAGGCCGGGGACCCGCGGTGCCAGATGCAGGGCGCCGAAGCCGCCCATCGACCAACCGAGCAGTGCGACCCGTTCGGTGTCGAGGCCGCGCTCGGTGAGAAGCGGCAGGAACTCGTCCACGACCATCGTGCCGGCATCCTCGCCGGTGTCCCGGGCGTGCCAGTAGCTGTCGCCGCCGTCCACGCTCGCTATGGCGTACGGCGCGGTGCCGCTCGCCACGGCGTCCGCGAGAAATCGGTCGAGGGCGAGGCGGTCGGGGGCGAAGGCCGCGGAGTGGTCGTGGCCGTGCCCGTGCAGGGTGACGACCACGGGCAGTCCGTCGTCGAGAGCTGATCCGGGCGGCAGCGCCAACGCCCACCTGCATGCCTTGCCGAGCCGGGCCTGCGAGACGAACTCGCCGTGCTCGATCCGGCCGCCCGCGATGTCCGGCGCCTTCCCGTCCTCACCGTCGAGGCCGAGGCGGCCGTAGAGCCACGAGCGTCCGGGCAGCAGCTCGGTCTGAACCGTCAGGGCACCTGCGACCCCGATGCCGGCCACCGCGCCGCCGCCCGTCAGGAGGGCGCGGCGCGAGAGTCGGCGGGGGTGATCGAGCACGCCCTTCAGCGTAGGGGCCTGCCACGCACCTGGCCGGTTCCGGTCACACGATTGACCCCTGCAACGACGAATACGCCGTCTACGAGGTCCGGGCCGGCGCGTGGAGGTTCGTCGCGTCGGCCCGGTGAGACGGCCGTAGCCGTCCGTTGATGTCCTCTGTTCAGTTCAGCGTCTCGCTGCGAGCGGGGTGGGACTCCACCCAGAAGTCAGCGCCCTTGATGCCGAGGGCCTGGGGGTCGAAGACGGGGTCGAGGCCGAGCCTGCGCTGGCGCTCGTAGTCGCGGTAGATGCGGTAGACGAGCGGGGCGAGGAGGGCGAGGCAGGCGAGGTTGACCCAGGTGATCAGGCCGAGGCCGATGTCGCCGATGGCCCAGATCATCTCGGTCGGCACGATCCCGCCGAGGAAGACGATGGCGAGAGTCCCGAACTTCAGCACCCGCGACCAGATCGGCGAGGTCCTGCCGTCGAGCAGGTAGAGGAGGTTGGAGCTGGCGACGTAGAAGTACGCCAGCAGGCAGGCGAAGCCGAAGAGCAGCACCGCCACTGCGACGAACCCGGCACCCCAGCCATGGGCGAGCGTGTCGATGGAGGCCTGGACCCAGTTGGGGCCGACGGGGATGTCGCCCATGTTGTCGATCCGGACCACGCCCGAGGCGTCGGTGACGTTGTAGGAGCCGGACACGACGATCATCAGGCCGGTGGCCATGCAGATGAGCAGCACGTCGATGTAGATGCTGAAGGTCTGCACGAGGCCCTGCTTGCCCGGGTGTGACGTACGCGCCGCGGCGGCCGCGAAGGTCGCCTCGCCGAGGCCGTTGGAGGAGGCGAAGACGGCGCGACGGACACCCCAGGCGACGGCCGCACCGGCCATGCCGGCGAGCATCGGCTCCTGGCCGAACGCCGAGTGGACGATCAGCGAGATCGCCTCGGGGACGGCCTCGATGTTCACGGCGATGACGGTGAAGGCCAGGATCAGGTAGCCGACGGCCAAGAACGGCACGAGCACCTGGGTGACCTTCACGATGCGGGTGGTGCCGCCGAAGATCACCGCGCCGATCATGGCGGTGATGAGCAGTGCGGGGACGATCGGCGGGATGCCGAAGGCGCGCTCGGAGCTGGCCGCGATCGTGCTCACCTGGAAGCCCGGGAAGAGGAAGCCGTACCCGACGAGGCCGAGCACCGCGATCAGCCCGGCGACCTTCGGCAGGTTGAGGCCGTGCCGGATGTAGTACGGCATGCCGCCGATGTCCTCGCCGGCCTCGCGGCGGTCCTCGTCGGTGACCCGGCGCTTGAACGTCTGGGACAGCGTCGCCTCGGCGTACCCGACGGTGCAGCCGACGAGCCCGGTGGCGGCCATCCACAGCAGAGCACCCGGGCCACCGGCGCCGATGGCGGTGGCGACGCCGGCGATGCTGCCGACGCCGACCCGGCTGGCGAGCGCCATCACCAGGGCCTGGTACGAGGAGAGGCCGCCGGTCACGTCGCTGCCCTCGCGCAGCTGGCGGACCATGTCCGGCATCCGCCGGAACTGCACGCCCTTCATCGCGATGGTCCCGACCGCGCCGAGCCCGAGGACGACGTACGCCATGGGGGCCGACCAGAGGAGGTCGGCAACGCTCACCAGGAACTCGGTCGCCGCGTCCATGTCAACCGACCTCCTTGCCGAGCGCCTTCAGCAGCGAGCGGAGGCCGTCGACGTCCTCGGCGGCGAGCGGAGCGAGCGGACGGCGGGGGACGCCGACCGGGATGCCCTGGAGCTCGAGGCCGGCCTTGATGCCGGGGATGAAGCCGGTGGCGAAGAGGTGCGAGATCACGGGGTAGACCCGCTTCCACTCGGCCAGGGCGTCGGTGAGGTTGCCCTCGGCGATGAGCCGGGTGACGGTGACGATCTCGTCCGGGACGACGTTGGCGGCGCCGGCCATCACCGCCACGGCCCCCTCGGCGAGGGCGCTGTAGGTGTAGACGTCCCAGCCGACGATGGTGCCGATGACGTCGCTGTGGTCGTGGATCAGGGTCAGGGCCTGTTCCCAGTTGGCGCTGGAGTCCTTGATGTAGCGGATGTTGTCGACCTCGGTCGCCAGTGCGCGCACGGTGTCGGGGGCGAGGTTGACGCCGGTCACCGGCGGGATGTTGTAGAGCATGACCGGGATGTCGACCGAGCCCGCGACGTCCTTGATGTAGGCGACCGTCTCGGCCTCCGACAGCGGCTCGTAGAACGGCGTCAGGAGCATGAGTACGTCGGCGCCGCTCCGCTGGGCGGCCTGGGAGAGGCGGATCGCCTCGGCGGTGGTGGTGGCACCGGTCTGGGCGACCACCGGCACCCGGCCGGCGGTCTGCTCGATGATGGTGTCGACCAGCAGGAGCCGCTCGTCGGAGGAGAGCGAGCCGACCTCGCCGGTGGAACCGGCCGCGACGACGCCGTTGACGCCGGCATCGATCGAGCGGTCGACGACCTTGCGCAGCGTGGCCACGTCGATCGACTCGTCGGGGTTGAACGGGGTGGTGAGGGCGGTCAGTACGCCGCGGAGCTCGGTGGTCATGCGAGGGTTCCTTCGGTGGTGGGGATGGTGGTCTTGGTGGAGATCGGGGTGATGAGGCGCGGGCCGTCCTTGGCCAGCAGGTCGGAGGCGTTCTGGGCTGCGGAGAAGCCCGAGGTGATGGCGGTCTCGGTGTAGAGGGTCCCGAGGTAGTCGCCGGCGAGGAACACGCGACCACCGCCGCGCAGCAGGGTGGGCTGGAGCTTCGCGCGCCCCGGGAAGCAGTACGGCGAGGCGACCCGCCAGCGCTGGGTCTGCGCCTCCACGACCGAGTCGGAGAAGCCCGGGTGGTCGAGGACCTGCTCGAGGTCGGCGAGGTGGATCTGAGCCACCTCCTCGTCGGACTTGTCGAGGAGGGCCGCGCCGAGGGCAGCGGGGGAGAAGGTCATGAAGCTGCCGCCGGGCTTCCGCTCGCCGGCACCCTCGCGCCCGCGGACGATGCTCGCCTGGTTGAGGGCGATGGCGAAGGAGCGCTTGGGGGCGGCGATCGCGTAGATGTCGTCCCAGGGGCGGGCCGAGGTCTCGTCGGTGAGGAACGCGGTGCTGACGTGGGGGCCGTACTTGATCTGGCCGAGCGCGTCGCGCACATCGGTGTCGAGGTCGACGGCGACCCGGTGGGAGACGTCGGCGGTGGTGGCCAGCACGACCGTGCGGGCCTCGACCTCCCGGTCGACCCCGTCCTGGCGGTAACGCACCACGACCGAGTCCTTCTTCTGCACGACCTCGTGGACGGCGGCGCCGAGCTGAAGCCGGTCGCCGAGCGCGTCGGCGAGGGCGCCGGTCAGCGTGGAGGGTCCGCCGACGATGCCGCGGCTCAGCCCCTGGCCGAAGCCGAGCACCAGGCTGAAGTAGCCGATGCCCGCGCCCTCGGAGATCTGGTCCATGTTGCCGGCCGAGCGGGTCACGGTGGTCTTGAAGAGTGCCGCGGCGTCCTCGGGGAGGTTGCCGACGAGGTCGTCGAACGTACGGTCGTTGGCGAAGTCGTAGATCCGCTGCTGCCGCTCGGCGCCGGTCTCGCCGGCCCGCTTGCGTACGACCTGGGTGTAGCGGGCGACCCCGGCGACGACCTTCGAGCCGGCGGTCATCGTGGCCACCCGGGCCTTCAGCGGCATCGGGATCCGGAACGGGTACGTCGCGATGTGCCCCTTGCGCAGGAACTTGCCGTTCATCGACAGCGCCTGCAGCGAACCCGGGATGTCGGTCGCCTCGACGCCGACCTCGGTCAGCAGCTCGTCGGTGGAGGAGTCGTGTCCGGCGAAGACGTGACCGCCCCAGTTCAGCCAGTAGGTGCCCCGACGCTCCGAGCGGATCCGGCCGCCGACGCGGTCGTCGGCCTCGAGCACGAGCACGTCGGTGTGGCGCAGCCGCCAGGCGGCGGAGAGGCCGGCGAGGCCGGCCCCGACGACAACGGCGTCCTTCATGGTGACTCCTCTTTCGGTGGTGGTGTGACCAAGACCATACGCTTGTGATCACAGATCACACAAGAGGTGACATGGTAAATAGCGCCGAGTCGGCGCGTCATGACGCGCCGACTCGGCGGGGGGTTTGGTCAGGATGCGCCGACTGGGCGCGGGGGAGTCAGGAGTCGTTCATCGATGCCCGGATGCGGTCGATCGCCGCGTCCAGGGAGGCGGCCGTGATGGTCGTCGCCCGCTTCTCGTCGTGCTCGGAGGCCGCCTCCAGGAGCTGCTCCTGCCAGGTCAGCAGCTCGGCCGGATGGGCGGTGTCGAACGCCTGCCGGGCGCCGAGGATCTTGTAGGTCCGGCAGCGGTTCCAGAGTGCCTGGATGAGCTCGACGAGGACCGAGTTGTCGGCGGCTCGGTAGAGGATCGCGAGGAACCGCTCGTCGCTGTCGAGGTATTCGAGGGAGTCGCCGTCGGCGACGGCGGTCTCCATCGCGGCGTACTCCTTCCGCATCGACGCCAGGTCCTCGGGGGAGACCCGGGTCGCGCCCAGCCGGGTCGCCTCGATCTCCAGGAGGCGACGGGTCGAGTAGAGCTCGAGGAGCTCGGTGTGGGTGAACCCACGCACCACGGCGCCGCGGTAGGGCAGCGACTCGGCCAGCCCGATCTCCTCGAGCCGGCGGATCGCCTCGCGCACCGGCATCACGCTGGTGCCGAGCTCCTCGGCGAGGTCGCGGATGCGCAGCCGGTCGCCGACGGCGAGCTCGCCGCTGAGGATCGCGGAGTGCATGGCCGCGAACACCTGGTCGCCGACGCGTCCGCTCAGCTCGATGCGAGGTAAAGGCATGGCCCGAGCCTATCCCGGATGTGATCACAGCGCCGGATCTCCTGGGCTACGCCCGCGATCTGCGGTTTAATCCGAAGGTGCCCCGCATCGCCCTCCTCATCTCCGGTGCGACCGGCTACTGGGCGGAGCAGGCGTTGACGGCGTACGACCGGTTCATGGCGGCCGGGGCCGACGTGGTCGTGATGACGCCGGACGGCAGCGCTCCGGTGATCGACCCGCACAGCCTCGATCCGACCTTCCATCTGCCGGCGGAGGACCGTGGCTACCACGCCGCGGTGTGCCGTACGTTCCACCGCGATCCGGACCACATCCGGATCACGCTCCACCACATCGTCGGGCTCGAGCTGGCCGCGTCCCGACGGATCGCGCGGCGCCTGGTCCTCGCCGGGCACGCCGGCGCCGAGGCGCACGACCTGGTCTGCCGGGCCGCGAAGATCGCCTGGCGTCAGGACCGCAAGCTGGTGGACGTGATGGTGGCCGAGGGGCTCGACGGCGGCCTGTCGGAGGACGCGATGCGGGCCGCGGTCGCCGAGCTGGAGCTGGTGAGCGCGGCGATGGCCGAGGAGTGCGCGGCCAGCCTGGCCGAGATCGACGACCTCGACTCTCCGCTGGCGCTCGCCGGACAGAGGGACGCGCAGCTGGAGGCGTACGACGCGCTCCTCGTGCCCGGTGGGCGCGGGGCACTGGAGGACCTCCCGTTCAGCCCCGACGTGGCGCGCCTGCTCACCGTGCTCGACGCGAAGCGGTCGCCGATCGCGACCATCGGCCATGGTGCCGCGGCGCTGCTCGCGGCACCGGACCGGATCGACGGGCAGTGGCTCTTCGAAGGGTTCCGGGTCACCACCAGCACCGACGAGGAGGAGGATCAGGATCCCCCGGCCCCGCCCTGGTACGTCGCCGCCGCGCTGCAGAACGCCGGCGCGATCCTCGATGACGCACCGGCACCGTGGACGTCCCACGTCGTCGTCGACCAGCACCTGATCACCGGCCAGAACCTCTACTCGACCGAGGCGACCGTCGGTGCGGTGCTCAAGGCGCTCGACCTCGCCTGACGTCCCCTGGCATCCCGGAGACCCGGGTGCAGGAATGCGGCATCGAGCGCGCTGAATCCGGCATGCCCTCGGGCGTAGCGTGGCGGCATGCCTTCCATTCGCTCGCACGCAGTCCTCGACCACGACGCCGCCACCGTGTGGGCGACCGTCCGAGAGGTGGGTGCCGTCTCCGACTGGTTCCCCGCCATCACCCACTCCGAGGCGACCGACGCCGGCCGCGACGTCACCCTCGCCGACGGCACCCGGCTGATCGAGGAGACCGTCACCCTGGATGACGCGCTTCGCCGCTACCAGTACCGGATCACCGGCGGTGACCTGGTGCCCGAGTCCCACCTCGGCACGATCGACGTCGTCGACCTGGGCGAGGGACGTACGGTCCTGGTCTACGGGTCCGACGTCGAGCCGGTCGAGGTCGCCGCGGCCTTCGACGGCGCGATCAGCGAGGCGGTCGCCGCGCTCGGCGGATACCTCGACGGCCGCGCCTGAATCCGCCGTTCACACCCAGGGGTCCTCCGTCACGGAGGGCCCCTTCGTCGTCCTCTGAGCGAAGCAACGGGACGCGGACCGCAGGAATTCGCTACTTGGCAGCGGTTTTCTGCGATGTATTCCACGTCACATCGCGGCATCGTTATGTCCACTTCAACAGGCCGTTACCTGGAGGAACAAGATGCCCCGAATTGCTTTCCTCGTGTCGAGCGCACGAGAGATCGACCTGCGTGAGAGCAGTGCGCATCCGACCGGATTCTGGTTGGAGGAGGCGCTGCTCTCCTACGAGCGGTTCGTCGCAGCCGGTGCCGATGTCGTGGTGCTGACGCCCGACGGCAACGCCCCGGTCGCCGACCCGTACGGACTCGAGCCGATCTTCCACTACCCGGCCGAAGACCGTGACTACTACGCCTCGGTCTACCGCACCTTCCACCACGACCCGGACGACATCCGGATCACGCTGGACCACACCACGACGCTCGAACTCGTCGCCGGCCGCCGGATCGCGCAGCGCCTGCTCGCCGCCGGCAAGTCGACCGTCGAGGCCCACGACCTGGTCAGCCGCGCGGCGAAGATCGCCTGGCAGCAGGGCCGGAACCTCGTCGACGTGATGCTCACCGAGCGGCTCGACGGCGGGCTGCCGGAGGCGTCGCTGCGGGAGGCGGTCGAGGAGCTGAACGCCGCGAGCGTCGCCGTGCGTGACGACCGCGTCGCCCGGCTGGCCGCGATCGAGGGCTTCCGTTCCCCGATCGCGCTCTCCACCCTCAGCGACGAGCAGCTCGGCGAGTTCGACGCGATGTTCGCTCCCGGTGGCCACGGCCCGATGGTCGACCTGCCGGAGAACCCCGACGTGGCCCGCCTGCTCTCGGTCCTGCACGCGCAGGGCAAGACCATCTCGGCCCTGTGCCACGCGCCGGCCCTGCTGCTCGCGGCACCGGACCGGATCGACGGGCAGTGGCTGTTCGAGGGGTTCCGGCTCACCTCCTACACCAACGAGGAGGAGGACCAGAACGCGATCGGCCGGCTCGGCATGCCGTGGCTGCTCGCCTCCGCGCTGCAGAACGCCGGCGCCATCTTCGACGACGCGCCCTACCCGTGGGCCTCGCACGTCGTCGTCGACCGCAACCTCATCACCGGCCAGAACCCCTACTCGACCGAGGCCACCGCCGACGCCGTCCTGAAGTCGCTGGCCGTCCTATGAAGTTCCGAGACCTCCTGAGGAAGCCGACCATGTCCACCACAGCAACACCCAGCAAGACCGTCGAGGCGTTCCTGAACGCGTTCACGCTCAAGGACGTCGACGGGGCCATGTCGACCGTCGCCGGCGACGCCAACGTCACCGTCTTCCCGCTCAAGGTCCGCGACGGCGGCCCCCAGGTCATCCGCCAGTTCCTCGACGACGTGGTGCGGGCGTTCCCCGACCTGCTGATCACGGTCAAGAGCGTGATCGAGGTCGGCAACGTCGTCGTCGCCGAGTTCAAGATCGAGGGCACCCAGTCCGCCGACTTCCTCGACGCCATCAACCAGGAGAAGCACCTCGACCTGGACACCGCGTGGCGCTTCACCGTCGCCGGTGACCAGATCGTCGGCCTCGACGCCTACTGGTGCCAGAACCAGCTCCACCGCCGTCTCGCCGTGAAGCGGCAGGACCACGTGACGATCGTCTGATCGTCAGAAGAAGGAGACAGGAACATGACTCAGCTGGACACCGCACCGGCCACGGAACCGATGACCGCGGAGAGGGCGGTCGCAGTCGTCACCGACTTCTTCGACCGCTACCGCGAGCGCGACGTCGTCGCGATGACCGACCTGTGCACCGACAACGCCGACTTCTCCTACACCCCGTTCGAGGTGTGGGCCAAGCAGCGCGTCGTCCGTGGCGACGGCAAGGTCCGCACCATCGGCCGGGTGATCTGGAGCGGGCTGATCAACGCCTTCCCCGATCTCGGCAACACGATCTTCAACATCGACGGCAACGACAACGGTGACGTCGTCGTCGCCTGCGACATCACCGGCACCCAGCAGTCCGCGTGGGGCTTCATCGCGCCGCAGGGCAAGTACTTCGCCGAGCCGCACCTCTTCATCCTGCACGTCGACGAGGACGGCCTGATCGACACCATCAAGGCGTACTGGGACAACGCAGGCGTCAACCGTCAGCTCGGTCACTTCGAAGTCGACTGAGAAGCCTCCCCGAGAGAAAAGGACACGAGAATCATGACGCTGCTCAAGCGTGAGGAATGGGAGGGCTTCGTCCGCGACGTCGACTGGACCCTGTCCTACGTCGACGACGAGGCGGTCTACCCCGACTGGCTGACCGGCACCGGCAAGGTGCCGCGCGAGGCCTGGGCGAAGTGGGAGGAGGGCTACAAGGTCAGCTACCCCGAGTACGTCTACACCCAGCGGGAGAAGGAGTCGGCCACGTACGCCGTCAAGGCGGCGCTGCAGCGCACGGCCACCTTCGACCACCTGGACGAGGGCTGGAAGTCCTCGACGAAGATGCACTTCGGCGGCGTCGCGCAGGTGGAGTACACCGCGATGCTGGCGGAGCTGAAGATGGCCCGCTTCGGCCTCAACGGCGCCTGGCGGAACATGGCGGTCTACGGCCAGCTCGACGAGCTGCGCCACCAGAACCTGACCACCTTCTTCGGCCACGAGCTGGTCCAGAAGGACCCGCAGTTCGACTGGACGCAGAAGACGTACAGCACCAACGACTGGGTGCCGATCGCGCTGCGTACGCTCTTCGACGGGTTCATGACGACGTCGAACGTCGTCGACTGCGCGCTGATGCTGCCGCTGACCTTCGAGACCGGCTTCACCAACCTGCAGTTCGTCGCCCTCTCGGCCGACGCGCTCGAGGCCGGCGACGTCAACTTCGCCTCGATGATCTCCAGCATCCAGACCGACGAGGCCCGCCACTCCCAGCAGGGCGTCGCGACCCTCGAGATCCTGGTCGAGCACGACCCGGCGCGAGCGCAGTGGGTCATCGACAAGGGCTTCTGGGCCAACGCCCGTGCCTTCGCGGCGCTGACCGGTCCGGCGATGGACTACTACACGCCGCTGGAGCACCGGAAGCAGTCGTACAAGGAGTTCATGGAGGAGTGGATCGTCGACCAGTTCGTGCGGACGATCGAGGACTACGGCCTCAAGAAGCCGTGGTTCTGGGACGAGTTCATGCGCTCGCTCGACAGCTGGCACCACAGCCTCCACATGGGCCTGTGGTGGTGGCGCCCCACCCTGTGGTGGAAGCCGAAGGCCGGCGTCTCGGCCGAGGAGCGCGACTGGCTGAACGAGAAGTACCCCAACTGGGAGGCCATGTACGGCGACAAGTGGGACACGATCATCGACAACATCAACGCCAACAACGTCGAGGCCACGCTGCCCGAGACGCTGCCCTGGCTGTGCTCGACGTGTCACTTGCCCGCCTGCAACCCGTCGCAGTCGCGTGACGGTAAGTGGCGGATCCGCGACCACTCGCTGGACTACAACGGCAAGAAGTACCACTTCTGCAGCCTCGGCTGCCGCCAGATCTGGTGGAAGGACCGCGACAACGTCAACCACCTGACGCTGGTCGACCGGTTCCTGGCCGGCCACATCCAGCCGATGACCGTGCCCGGGCTGCTCGACTACATGGGCATCACGCCCGACGTCATGGGCGACGACCCGGACTACACGGCCTGGACCAAGGACTACGCCGGCCGCGAGGCCAGCGGACTGATCGTGGCAGGAGCTGAGGGCTGATGAGCGAGCAGACGCAGGAGAAGGTGGAGCTCGGTCCCGAGGACCGCGCCCCGGAGCTGGTGCCGCTGCACGCGATCTTCGCGACGGACTTCGTCGCGATCCTCGTGCCGGTCACCACCGCCAACACGATCGACGAGGTGGCCGCCGCGGTGGCCCACCACTCGGAGGGGCGGCGCGTGCGCGCCCTGCCCTACCCGAAGTACGTCATCCACAACGGCCGCCGCCTGCCCGGCGACATCACGGTCGCCGAGGCCGGCATCCAGCCGCTCGACCACGTCGCGGTCGAGTATGACATCCCGGAGGGAGAGTCATGAACAACCCCGTGGGCCCGGTCCTGCGCCACGGCGACGAGATCGACCAGATCATCGCTGCGATCGAGGACGACAACCCGGAGGCCGACATCGAGGTCATCGACCGCGGTGCCTACATCCGGATCCAGGCGGAGGACAGCCTCGAGCTGACCGAGGCGACGCTGCAGTCCTACCTCGGCGCCGACTACCGCATCCGTTCGCTCGAGGTCTCGATGTCCTCGTTCTCGGGCCGGGTGTCGACCGAGAGCGACCGCATCCGGTGGGAGACGGCGGAAGCCGTGGCGGCCCGCAAGGCACAGAAGGCAGGAGTGAGCTCATGACCGAGCAGAAGGCACCGCGGCAGCGGAAGATGCGTACGTTCAGCGCGTTCGGCGACGTCCGCCGCATGCCGAGCGAGTACGAGATCGTCACCCACTCGCAGAACTGGAACACCCGGGCCAGCAAGGCCAGCGTGTTCGAGCAGAACCCGTCCTCGCCGGGCAACCTCTGGTTCCTGACCTACCGCGAGCACTCGCCGTTCCAGGCGGACGACTGGGAGGGGTTCCGCGACCCCGACAAGATCGCCTACCGCTCCTACGTGAACCTCCAGGCCACCGAGCAGACCAAGCTCGACGGCGTCCTGGAGCGGTACGCCGACGCGGACGCCTCGCTGTCCGAGGAGCAGGTCCAGCGGCTCGGCGCCCTGCACACGCCCTCGCGCTACCTGGTGCACGGCTTCCAGCAGGCGGAGGCGTACGTCGGCTTCATCGGCCCGAGCTCGTACGTCACCAGCGCGGCCGGCTACGCCAACGCCGACTTCCTGCGCCGGGTGAGTACGGTCGCCTACCGCACCCGCTCGCTCCAGCTCGCCCACCCCGGCTCGGGGATCGGCGAGAACGAGCGGCAGCGCTGGGAGCAGGACGCCGCCTGGCAGCCCGCCCGCAAGGCGATCGAGCAGGCCCTGATCGCCTACGACTGGGGCGAGGCCTTCGCGTCGCTCAACCTGGTCCTCGCACCGACGCTCGACCACCTGCTGATCCATCAGCTCGGTGAGGTCAGCCGGGCTGCCGGCGACGAGCAGTCGTGGCTGCTCTCCGGGCTGCTCGACGAGGACAGCCAGCGGCGCAACCGGTGGAGCGGGGCGCTCGGCCGCTACGCCCTCGAGCAGCGCCCCTCCAACGAGAAGCCGCTGCGCAAGTGGTTCGAGCGCTGGGGTGCCCGTGCCGACGACGCCGTCGGTGCGCTCGCCCCGCTGCTGGGACGGCCCGCCGACGAGGTCGTCGCCGGGGCACGTGCCGCCCGCGAGGAGCTGCACGCCGGGATCTTCGACGTGGCCGCGGCCGCTAGTTGATCGGAGCTGATGGAGATGAGTGAGACCGTGACCGAAGAGCTGACCGACGAGCTGACCGACAAGAAGTGGACCGAGGTGTCCCATCTCGACGACCTCTGGGAGGGCGAGATGCTCTCCGTCGAGGTCGACGGAACCTCGGTGCTGCTGGTCAACATCGACGGTGAGGTGTTCGCCTACAAGAACCGCTGCCCCCACCAGGAGTGGGCGCTCGACGACGGTGACCTCGACGGCAACAAGCTCACCTGCGCGCAGCACCTGTGGGAGTTCGACGTGTGCTCGGCGAAGGGCATCAACCCGTCGACGAGCACGCTGCTGGCCTACTTCGCCAAGGTCGAGGACGACGGCACGATCTGGGTGTCGATCCCATGACTGGATCGAGTGGGTTCGTGCTGGTCGGTGGCGGGGTCGCTTCGGCGGCCGCCGCCGCCGGCCTGCGGGACCAGGGCTACGACGGCCGGATCGTCCTCGTCTCCGACGAGCTGCACCTGCCCTACGAGCGTCCGCCGCTGTCCAAGGAGTTCCTCTCGGGCAAGTTCGGGCTCGGCGAGTTCCAGGCCAACCCCGAGGGCTGGTACGCCGAGAACGACGTCGAGGTGCTGCTCGGCACCCGGGTCAGCGCGGTCGACCCGGGCGGCCAGCGGGTGGTGCTCTCCGACGGCGGCTCGCTCGGCTACGACTCACTCGTGCTCGCCACCGGGGTCAGGGCCCGGACGCTGCCCGGCTTCGAGGGCGATCGGGTCCACTCGATCCGCGCGATCGCCGACTCCGAGCGGCTCGGCGCTCGGCTCGCGCCGGGGACGCACCTGGCGATCCTCGGCGCCGGCTTCATCGGCTGCGAGGTGGCCGCGATCGCGGCCGCCCGGGGCGTACGCGTCACCGTGTTCGAGCCCGCGCCGGTGCCGCTGGTCCGGGCCCTCGGCGAGGAGTTCGGCACCACCATGGTCGACATCCACGCCGACCACGGCGTCGACATCCGCTCCGGCCACCTGGTCACCGGCATGACCGAGACCGCGCGCGGGATCGAGCTGCGGACCAGCGACGGCGAGGTCGTCGAGTGCGACGAGCTCCTGGTCGGGGTCGGGTCGATCCCGAACACCGAGCTCGCGGTCGAGGCCGGGATCGCCGTCGACGGCTCGGACGGCGGCATCGTCACCGACGAGCTGGGGCGTACGAGCGCTCCGAAGGTCTACGCGATCGGCGACGTCTCGTCCCGGCTGCACCCGACCTATGGGCGCTCGGTGCGGGTCGAGCACCACGACACCGCGATGCGGCACGGCGCCAACGTCGCCCGCAACCTGCTCGGCCAGGCGGTGCCGTTCACCGACGAGCCCTACTTCTGGTCCGACCAGTACGACCACAGCCTCAAGGCCGTCGGCCACGCCGGCCCGACCGCGACGAAGGTGGTCCGCGGCTCGGTCGAGGACCGTTCCTTCTCGGTCTTCTCCCTCGAGGACGGCCGGATCACCGCGGTGGCCACGCTGGACCGGCCCCGCGACCTGATGACCACCCGCAAGCTGCTCGCCGTCCCGCACCAGGCCACGGCGGCCCAGCTCGCGGACGAGGACTTCGACCTGAAGGGGCTGCTGCCGCAGCGGCCCCGGGTCCGTAGAACGGAGGCACCCTCATGAGCACCACCATGACCGCGATCGTCGAGGCAGTCGACGTCACCGTCCACGAGGAGCAGGTCCGGGTCGCCGAGGCGGAGGCGGTGGCCGCGCTCCACCGCGTGATCGGCCGCTCCGCGATCGAGGCCCGTGCCCGGTTGCGGCTGGGTCCGGGACGTACGTGCGAGCCGTTGGCGCGGGTCCTCGACCGGGCCCTCGTCGTCGCGGGCGAGCGTGGGCTCGACCCGGCCGCGCTCGTCCTGGCCGCCGGCAGCGCCGTGGCGGCCGAGGACATCGTCCGGATCCGGCGCAAGGCCCACGGCGTCGCGGACTGGATCAGCAGCCCGACGAGCGATGTGACCGTCGTGCTCCGTCCGGCCGGGCTGGCCGCGGTCGCCGAGGCGCCGGCACCTGTCGTGCCGGAGGCCAGGAACCGGCCCGAGCGTGAGCCCGTCGTCGAGACCGAGGCCGAGCTCGCCGTCCGCGAGGCCCTCTACGACGTGATCGACCCCGACCTCGGGGTCAACGTCGTCGACCTCGGCTTCGTACGCCAGGTCAGCATCGACGACGCGGGCGTCGCCCACCTGGTGATGACGCTGACCTCCGCGGCCTGCCCGCTCACCGAGGTGATGGCGCGCAACGTACGCGCGGTCCTGGCCGAGGACGGCACCGACTTCGTCCTGGAGTGGGAGTGGCTGCCGGCGTGGAAGCCGGCCGACATCACCTCTGACGGCCGCGAGCAGCTCCAGGCCATCGGCTTCTCCGCCTTCTGACCCCCTGACCCGAGGAGACCCAGCAATGCCCGTAGAGACCGCAGCGACCACCGACGAGACCGTCTCGGTCGAGCTCCTGGACGCCATCATGGAGGCGTTCAACTCCCACGATCTCGACGCGATCATGGCGTTCTTCGCCGACGACTGCACCTTCGACACCTCCCGCGGCCCGGAGCCGTGGGGCCAGCGGATCGTCGGGAAGGAGGCCGTCCGGGAGGCCCTGGCGGCGCGCTTCGCCGGCATCCCCGACGTCCGCTACGACGCCGACCGCCACTGGGTCAGCGGCGACCTCGCCGTCTCCGAGTGGCTGGTCCACGGGACCACCGTCGACGGGGCCGCCGTGAAGGCGCGGGGCTGCGACCTGTGGGAGTTCCGCGGCGAGCTGATCGTCCGCAAGGACTCCTACTGGAAGACCGTCGACCCGTCCTGACCTGCGATCAGGCCGGATGTGATCCCGGCCACACAGGCGTACGATCATCGCGAGACATGGAGGCGTGACATGACGCAGCTGCTGAACCCGCTGGACTTCCGGATCAGCTCGGGCGACCTGGTCGCCGAGCTCAAGTCGCGCGCCGACCACGTCGGCACCAACGACGGGCTGTGGCCCGGGCTCACCATCTACCGGTTCGACGAGCCGGCCGCCCCGCTGTGGGAGGAGGTCCGTGAGCTCCACCTGTGCGTGATCGCGCAGGGTCGCAAGCGCGTCACCCAGGGCGGCGACGCGCACTACTACGACCCCTTCACCTACCTGGCGATCAGCGGCAACGAGCCCTTCCTGACCGAGATCGTCGAGGCCAGCCACGACAAGCCGTTCCTGTCCTTCGGGCTCCAGCTCGACAACGACATGGTCCGGGAGATCTCCTCCGACATCATCATGGAGCGCCAGACCACGGCATTCACCCGATCGCCGGAGCCGGCGATGACGGTGCCGCCGCCGTCGTTCGTCTCCGCCCTGGACCGGGACATGATGGACGCGATCCTGCGCTTCCTGCGCGCCCTCTCGACCGGTGCCGACCGGCGGGTGCTCGCGCCGACGTACCTCAAGGAGATCGTCTACCGCGCGCTGCAGGCCGAGCAGTACTCCCGCCTGGTCGAACGGGCCGCGCGGGAGAGCGCCAACAACCCGGTCAGCGCGATCATCTCCTACGTACGCGACCACATCGCCGAGCCGCTGAGCGTCAACGAGATGGCGGAGCAGGCGTTCATGAGCCCGTCGGCGTTCTCGCACCTCTTCCGTGACGTCACCGGACGCTCGCCCTACCAGTTCGTCAAGGAGATGCGGCTCAACAAGGCCCGCGAGCTCCTGGTCGAGGACGAGTCCAACGTCACCCAGATCTCCAAGGCCGTCGGCTACCGGAGCACCTCGCACTTCATCAACGAGTTCCGCGACCGTTTCGGCGTGACTCCGCGCGCTTTCGGTGATGCTCTCGCCGGCGGCGACCTGCCCCCGGTCGGGCGCCTCAACCAGGCCAACTGACCCGGCCGACTGACCAGCTGATCTCGACCCTTTCGTAGCGCCGCGGCTCGCCACGAGCCGACGCGGCGTCCTTTCGCGTACCCGAAAACAGGAGGAATCATTCCCATGACTCGAGTTCTCATCGCCGCCACCGGCGTCGACTACTGGACGCTGGCCGACGGCACCCGGCACCCGAGCGGCTACTGGCCCGAGGAGCTGAGCACGCCCTACCAGGTCTTCGCCGAAGCCGGTCTCGAGATCGCTCTGGCCACGCTCGGTGGCGTGGTCCCGACCGCCGACCCGGCCGGCTTCGACCCGGTCTACCACGGCGACAGCGAGGAGGAGGCCCTGCGGGTCCGGCTCCATCTGGAGTCGATCATCGAGCGGCATCCACCCGTCGCGCTCGAGGACGTCGACGTCGACGACTTCGACCTCGTCTTCGTGCCCGGCGGCTGGGGGCCGATGGAGGACCTCGCCGAGTCGGTCCCGTTCGGCACCCTGCTGCGCCGCTTCGCGGACGCCGGCAAGCCGATCGCGGCGGTCTGCCACGGCCCGGCGGCTCTGCTGCCCGCCCGCGACGACGACGGCGGCTGGCTCTTCTCCGGCAAGGAGGTCACCGGTTTCAGCAACGTCGAGGAGTACGCCGTCGGGACCGCCCCGCTCGCGAAGTGGCTGGTCGAGGACCGGTTGAAGGCCGAGGGCGGCCTCTACAGCTCCGCTCCGGAGGGTTGGGCCGAGTTCGTCGTGATCGACGGCAACCTCTACACCGGCCAGAACCCCGCCTCCGCCCGGGCGCTGGCCGAGCGGCTGGTCCACGACGTCCGGAACCTCGATCTCACTCTTGCGAAACGCTCCTGAAACATCCAAGATGTTCACTGTGAATACACAGTGATTCATACTACGAAACGGAGAACGAGAGATGGAGACACTGAAGGAGCTGGCCGAGCAGGCCGGCACCCGGTTCATCCTCGCGCTGTTCGTCGACCTGCGCGGCAAGCCGTGCGCCAAGCTGGTCCCGGTCGAGGCCGTGGACGAGCTCGCCGAGGACGGTGTCGGCTTCGCCGGATACGCCGTCGGTGCGATCGGCCAGGAACCCAAGGATCCCGACCTGATCGCGATCCCCGACATCACCTCGTTCACGCCGATCCCGTTCGTCAAGGAGGGGCTCGCGCTCGTCCACTGCGACCCCCACGTCGGCGGCAAGCCGTGGCCGTACGCACCGCGGGTGATCCTGAAGTCGATCATCGCCAAGGCCGCGGCCATGGGCTACCAGCCCTGGGTCGGCGCCGAGGTGGAGTACTTCCTCGTCCAGCGCAACGAGGACGGCTCGCTCCGCACGGCCGATGCCGCCGACGACGCGGACCAGCCGTGCTACGACGCGCGCGGCGTCTTCCGGATGTATGACCACCTCACCTCGATCTCCACCGCGATGAACGACCTCGGGTGGGGCAACTACGCCAACGACCACGAGGACGGCAACGGGCAGTTCGAGCAGAACTTCGCGTACGCCGACGCGCTGACCACGGCCGACCGGGTCGTCACCCTGCGCTACCTGCTCTCCGTCATGGCCGCCGAGCGCGGCATGGTCGCGACCTTCATGCCGAAGCCCTTCGGGGACCGGACCGGCAGCGGCCTGCACCTCCACCTCTCGCTGACCTCCCAGGACGCGGCGGTCTTCCCCGGGGAGGACGAGTCGGAGCTCGGGCTCTCGCCGACGGCGTACTCCTTCGTCGGGGGGATCCTCGAGCACGCCCAGGCGCTGCAGGGGCTGATCGCGCCGACGGTGAACTCCTACAAGCGCACCGGCGCGGTCGCCACCGCCTCGGGCGCCTCGTGGGCGCCGCGCACCCCGACGTACGGGGGCAACGACCGTACGCACTACATCCGGGTGCCCGACAACCAGCGGATCGAGATGCGCGGCGGCGACGCGGCGGCCAACCCGTATCTCGCCGTCGCCGGAGCGCTCGGTGCCGGTCTCGACGGGATCGAGCGCGGCGTACACCCGGGACCGATCGGCAGCGGCCCTGCCGGCGAGCTGCCCGACACGCTCCTGCAGGCCATCGACCTGATGGTCGCCGACCCGGTGGTGTGCGGGGTGCTCGATGCGGTCGGCCCCGGGGTCGCCGACTACTTCGCCGACCTGAAGCGGGCCGAGTTCCGCGAGTACCACGCGGCCGTCAGCGCGTGGGAGATCGACCGCTACCTCACCGCCTTCTGACGCGAGCTGACAAGAGCTGACACGAGAGGAACCGACCACGATGTGTGGAATCGTCGGGTTGCACCTGCGCAACCCTGAGCTCTACCCCCGGCTGGGGGAGCTGCTCGCCGACATGCTGGGTGAGATGCAGGACCGCGGCGCGGACTCCGCCGGCGTCGCCGTCTACGGAGACCCGACCTGGACCCCCGCGGGCCACGGCGCGGTCTCGCTGCTCGAGCTCGAGCTGCCCGCCGACGAGGTCGCCACCGCGATCGGTACGTCGCTGGGCAGCCCGGTCGACGTACGTCTGCTCGAAGGGACCCTCCTGGTGACCGCTCCGGTCACCTCCGAGGACCTGCTCGCCGCCGCCCGGACCGCCTTCCCCGACGCGCTCGTCGCCGGGTTCGGCGCCGATCTCGCCGTGCTCAAGGGCGTCGGTGCGCCGCGCGACCTGGCTCGCGAGTGGGGCCTGGCCGGCGCCCAGGGGTGGCAGGGGGTCGGCCACACCCGGATGGCCACCGAGTCGGCGGTGACGCCCAGCGGCGCGCATCCCTACGCGGTCGGGCCGGAGCAGTGCCTGGTGCACAACGGCTCGTTCTCGAACCACGCGACCATCCGGCGCGAGCTGCGTGCCGCGGGCGTCGAGTTCGACAGCGAGAACGACACCGAGGTGGGCGCCCGCTTCGTCGCGAAGGCGCTGGCCGACGGCAAGGACGTCGAGGTCGCGCTGAAGGAGCTGTGCGCGACCTTCGACGGCTTCTACACGCTGCTGGTGTCGAACCGCGACTCCTTCGCGGTCGTCCGTGACGCGATCGCCTGCAAGCCGGCGGTCATCGCCGAGAACGACGACTGGGTGGCGATGGCGAGCGAGTACCGCGCGCTCGCCGGGCTGCCCGGCGTGGAGAACGCCCGTATCTGGGAGCCCGAGCCCGAGGTGGTGTACGCATGGACCCGCTGATCTTCGACCTCTCGACCACGCCGTTGCGCGAGGTCAACGCCGCGTTGCACGCGGCCGATCTCGACGGCGAGATCGTCATCGACCAGCCAGCGGGGGCGCACAGCGTCGCCGTCGGCCTCGACGCCCCGGTGAAGGTGAGCGTCGAGGGCCACGTCGGCTACTACGCCGCCGGCATGAACCAGCAGGCCGAGGTCGTCATCGCCGGCAACGCCGGCACCGGCGTCGCCGAGAACATGATGAGCGGCACCGTCGTCGTGCGCGGCAACGCCTCGCAGTCCGCGGGCGCCACCGCCCACGGTGGCCTCCTCGTCATCGAGGGGGACGCCGCCGCCCGGTGCGGCATCTCGATGAAGGGCGTGGACATCGTCGTCGGCGGCAACGTCGGTCACAGCTCCGCGTTCATGGCGCAGGCCGGACGGCTGGTCGTGCGCGGCGACGCCGGCGAGGGTCTGGGCGACTCGATCTACGAGACCCGGATCTACGTACGCGGCACCGTCGCCTCCCTCGGGGCCGACTGCGTGGCCAAGGAGATGAGGGCCGAGCACCTCGAGGAGCTCGCCGGGCTGCTCAAGGCGGCCGGCTTCGAGGGCGACGACCTCTCGGCGTACACGCGGTACGGGTCGGCGCGCTCGCTCTACCACTTCCACGTCGACAACACGGGGGCCTACTGATGAGCACCAGCAACTGGGGGCTGCGCGAGTCGGCCACCTTCGACCGGCAGACCATCGCCGCCATCCAGCGCGCCGCCGAGACCGGCATCTACGACATCCGCGGCGGGGGCGCCAAGCGGGCCCTCCCGCACTTCGACGACCTGCTCTTCCTCGGCGCCTCGATGTCGCGCTACCCGCTCGAGGGCTACCGCGAGCGCTGCGACACCGACGTCGTCCTCGGCTCGCGCTTCGCGAAGTTCCCGCTGCACCTGGCCACCCCGGTGACCATCGCGGGCATGTCGTTCGGTGCGCTGAGCGGCCGCGCGAAGGAGGCGCTGGGTCGTGGTGCGTCGGAGGTCGGTACGTCGACGACCACCGGCGACGGTGGCATGACGCCCGAGGAGCGGGGCCAGTCCAAGCACCTCGTCTACCAGTACCTGCCGAGCCGCTACGGGATGAACCCCGACGACCTCCGCAAGGCCGACGCGATCGAGGTCGTCCTCGGCCAGGGCGCGAAGCCCGGCGGTGGTGGCATGCTCCTCGGGCAGAAGATCTCCGAGCGGGTGGCCGGCATGCGCACCCTGCCGCAGGGCATCGACCAGCGCTCGGCGTCGCGGCATCCCGACTGGACCGGGCCCGACGACCTCGCGATCAAGATCAACGAGCTGCGCGAGATCACCGACTGGGAGAAGCCGATCTATGTCAAGGTCGGCGCGACCCGCACCTACTACGACGTGAAGCTCGCCTGCCACTCCGGCGCGGACGTGGTCGTCGTCGACGGCATGCAGGGCGGGACCGCGGCCACCCAGGACGTCTTCATCGAGCACGTCGGGATCCCGACGCTCGCCGCGATCCCGCAGGCCGTCCAGGCGCTGCAGGAGCTCGACCTGCACAGGAAGGTCCAGCTGGTCGTCTCCGGCGGCATCCGTAACGGCGCCGACGTCGCGAAGGCGATGGCGCTCGGCGCGGACGCGGTCGCGATCGGGTCGGCCGCACTCATCGCGCTCGGCGACAACGACCCGCGCCTCGCCGCCGAGTACGAGGCCCTCGGCTCCGCCGCCGGCTTCTACGACGACTTCCAGGACGGTCGGGACCCGGCGGGCATCACCACCCAGGACCCGGAGCTGGCCGCCCGGTTCGACCCGGTCGCCGGCGGGCACCGCCTCGCCAACTTCCTGCGGGTCATGACGATGGAGGCACAGACCATCGCGCGCGCCTGCGGGAAGGCACACCTGCAGCACCTCGAGCCCGAGGACCTGGTGGCGATCTCGATCGAGGCCGCCGCGATGGCCCGGGTCCCGCTGGCCGGCACCAGCTGGATCCCCGGCCAGGGCGGGTTCTGAGCCGATGTCCGGGCCGGCGCACGTCCTCATCGACAGCGGGGACGTGGCGCCGGTGCCGTGGCGTAACGGGCTCGGGCGCACCCGTGAGCTGCTCGTGGGTCCCGGGTGGCGACTCAGCCTCGCCGACCTCACCGCGCCCGGCCCGTTCTCGTCGTTCCCCGGCAACGACCGGGTGCACCTGCCCCTCGAGGACGGCTACACGCTGGTGGTCGACGGCCACCCGATCCAGGCCCGCGCCCTCCAGTCGGTGGGCTTCCCGGGTGAGGCTCCGGTGGTGCTGCAGGACCTGGCGCGGCCGACCTCCGCGCTCAACCTGATCACCGAGCGGGCGACCTGCACGGGCGCGCTCGTCGTGGCCCGCCACGAGGGCACGCTCACCTGGCCGGCGTACGTCCGGGCGGTGGTGCTGCTCGATCGGCCCGCGCCGCTGGTCGTGGCCGGCGACGAGCCGCTCACCCTCCACCTCACCGGCGGTCCCGTCGCCGAGGTCCATATCTTCGAACCCAAGGAGCACCAGTCATGACCGGCAATCGAGTCGTCATCGTCGGCGGCGGGCTGATCGGCCTCTCGATCGCTCGCGCGCTGACCGAACGCGGCATCGGCGAGGTACTCGTCCTCGAGCGGCACAGCCTCGCCAGCGGCGGGACCGGCAAGTCCAGCGGCATCGTCCGTGCCCACTACGGCGTCCCGTCGATCGCCGCGATGGCCTGGCGCAGCCTGCCGGTCATCGAGAAGCTCGGTGAGGCCGTCGGCTTCCGGCAGGTCGGCTACACCGTCATCGTCGGCGAGGAGAACGAGGAGCCGCTGCGCGCCAACATCGCCATGCACCAGTCGCTGGGCATCGAGGCCGAGATGCTCGACGTCGACGAGCTGGCCGCACTGTGGCCGATGATGAACGTCGAGGACGTCGCGGCCGCCGCGATCGAACGACGAGGCGGGTACGCCGACGCCTCCCAGCTCGCGCTCCACTTCGGCCAGGTCGCCCGCGAGAAGGGCGCTAAGGTCCGGCAGAACACCCCGGTAGCGCGCGTTCTGACCCAGGGCGACAAGGTCACCGGCGTCGCGCTGGAGTCCGGCGAGGTGATCGAGGCCGACACCGTGATCGTCGCCGCCGGCTGGTGGTCGGCGAAGCTGCTCGCCGACCTCGGCCTCGACTTCCCGATCGAGGGCTACCGCTCGGAGCTGCTCATCGTCGACGCCGGCGTCCCGCTCGTCGATGTGCCCGTGGTCTCCGACCTGGTCAGCCTGCAGTACTGCCGGATCGAGGGCTCCGGCCAGTTCCTCGTCGGCAACAGCGACCACGGCGACCACAAGAACCGCTACGTCGACCCCGACGACTACTCCAACGTCGCCAGCGAGGCCGGCATCGAGAAGTACGCCGAGAAGGTCATGCACCGCTTCCCGGGCTTCCCGGACCCCTCGGTGACCCACACCTACGCCGGCGTCTACGACGTCCCGCCCGACTGGAACCCGGTCATCGCGCCGGTCGGCCCGGACGGGCTCGTGCTCTGCGCCGGCTTCGCCGGCCACGGCTTCAAGATCAGCCCGGCGGTCGGGGACCTGGTCGCCGATCTCGTGCTCGAGGGCGACAGCACCGACCCGGACGTACCGGCCCGCGACTTCCGCTTCGAGCGGTTCGCCGAGGGCGACCTGCTCCGCAGCCTGCACCCGTACGTCGGCGCGGGGGAGATGCGGTGAGCGGCCCTCGCCCCGACACCGTCAGCGGGCTGCTCGCCGAGATCGCCGACATCGGCCGGGACCCGGTCCGAGGTGGCTACTCCAGGCCGGTGCTCTCGGGAGCGGAGCTGAGCCTGCGCGAATGGTTCGTCGCCCACGCCGACAAGCGCGGCCTCGAGGTGACCACCGACCGCAACGGCGTCATCTGGGCCTGGCACGCGCCGGACGGCAGCTATGCCGACGCCGTCGTCACCGGGTCCCACCTCGACTCCGTCCCGGGTGGCGGCGCCTACGACGGCCCGCTCGGTGTCGCCTCCGCGCTGGTCGCCTTCGACCGGCTGGCGGCGGCCGGTGTCGGTGGCCGGCCGCGGGCGATCGCGGTGTTCCCCGAGGAGGAGGGCTCCCGGTTCGGCGTCGCCTGCCTGGGCTCCCGGCTGCTGACCGGGGCCATCGACCCCGCGCGCGCCCTGGCGCTGGCGGACCCCGACGGGCGTACGTTCGCGGAGGCGTTGCGGGCGGCGGGCGCGACGCCGGAGCATCTGGGTCCGGACCCCGAGGCCCTGGGCCGGATCGGTGCCTTCGTCGAGCTCCACGTCGAGCAGGGCCGGGGGCTGATCGACCTCGGTCAGCCGGTCGCCGTCGGCTCCTCGATCCTCGGCCACGGCCGCTGGCGGGTGACCCTCTCCGGCGCCGGCAACCACGCCGGCACCACGCTCATGTCGGACCGTCGTGACCCGATGGTCGCCGCCGGTGCGCTCGTCGTCGGGGTGCGGCGGCTGGCGCGCGAGGTCCCCGAGGCGCGGGCGACCGTCGGTCGGCTGGTGCCGACCCCCGGCGGCACGAACGTCATCGCCTCACGTGTGGACCTCTGGCTCGACGTACGCCATCACGACGACGCCACGACGCTCGCCCTCGTCGAGCGGATCCGGCAGGAGGCCGAGCTCGCGGCCGCGGAGGAGGGGTGCTCGGCGGTCATGGTCGAGGAGTCGTTCAGTGCCACGGTGGACTTCGACGCCGGGCTGCGCGACGAGCTCTGCGAGGTGCTGCCGGGCGCTCCGGTGCTCGCGACCGGCGCCGGCCACGACGCCGGGGTGCTCAAGGCCCACGTGCCCACCGCGATGCTCTTCGTACGCAACCCCACCGGTGTCTCGCACGCTCCTGACGAGGCGGTCGAGGACGCCGACGCCGAGCACGGTGCGCTCGCCCTGGCGCGTACGCTCGAGCATCTCGCCTAGGCTTCCCGCGTGGGCACCGAGCAGGAAGACCTGATCCGCAACACCGCCGGCATCGCGCGCGACCGCGACCCCGGGGCGGTGGCGGAGGAGCTGGCGCTCGAGAACGCGATCGGTGCGAACGTACGCGCGCTGCGGCTGCGCTACGAGCTCTCCGTGACCGAGCTGGCCGACCGCATCGGCATCTCCAAGGCGATGCTGTCGAAGATCGAGAACGCCCAGACCTCGTGCAGCCTCGGCACCTTGGCCCGCCTCGCCCACGGTCTCGACGTCCCGGTCTCCGCGCTGATCCGCGGCGCTGACGGCGAGCGCGAGGCCTCCTACACGAAGGCCGGACAGGGCGCCGAGATCACCCGCACGGGCACCAAGCAGGGCCACGCCTATGAGCTGCTCGGTGCGCTGCGCGGAGAGCACAAGCGGCTGGAGTGCCTGATGGTCACGCTCTCCGAGGACAGCGAGGTCTACCCCCTCTTCCAGCACCCCGGGACCGAGTTCCTGCACATGCTCGAGGGAGTCATGGACTACGGCCACGGCCGCTCCGTCTACCGGATGGAGCCGGGCGACTCGCTCACCCTGGACGGCGAGGGACCCCACGGCCCGACGGGCCTGGTGCAGCTGCCGGTCCGGTTCCTCTCCGTGATCGCCTTCCCCGACGGCACCTGATCCTGACGCGCCCCCGAGACCGGTGGATCGGTCGTCAGTGGCGGGCACCGGGATGAGGGCGCAGGTTCAGGGGGCGGATCCCTGATGGGCTCATCGCAAGAGCCCAGGGGCCAGGGCCACGCTTGGTGATCTCGCGTCCGAGCCGGACCTCGTGGAGCAGGAAGAGGTCTCGTTGCTGAAACGGGCCGAGATCCTGCTTCGAACCGATCCAGACAGATCGGATGCCATGCTCGTGATAGGCCTCGAGCTCCGCAGGGCGAGTCCGGATGTGCTTGTCTCGCGTCACCACGACGAATTGGCGCTCGCCGACGATGGGCATCCAGTCGAGGTCTGCTGTTCCGAGTGGGACTTCAGGGAGGTCTCGGTGACCCGGGTAGACGATGTCGGTGCGTCCGCTGCGTTGCAGGAGCCGGCCCAGACCAAGCGTGTTCTCGTCGGTGAAGTAGACCGGACCGAGATCGGCCGACATCAGGCAGCGCGCTCGCTATGGGTGATGAGCTCGAAGCGGATCGCCTCGTCGACCTGCTCCGGAGTCAGGTCATAGAGATCGGCCAGCTGGTTGCGATCGGTGCCCGCGCGGTAGTCCTCGGCCAGCGACTCGGTTCGTACGCTCCGGATGGCCGGCCTGCCGAAGGAGCGGTGTGGGTCCATCACGACGGCTGGGGTTCGCGCGTCCGGTCGGAGAGTGACCGCGACCTCGTCGGCGTACTCGACGGCTGCGTGGAACCGTTCGGCCGGGTCGGCAAGGACGAGTTGGTCGTTGCGTACGACCACGAGCTGAAGTGGGCGCTCGAGGCCGACGCGTTCCTGGACGACTCGCACGAGTTCGCGGCCCTCGACATCTAGGAACGGTCGTGAGTGGGCAAGCGGGTAACGACCGAACTCTTTGCGTAGAAGTACGACTGCCGGCCGCAGGCGCTGGACGGGCACGTCTCGACTGCGAAACTCTGCGAGTAGGCGCGCCTCGACCATCTCACCCCAGGTGACGAGATCGGTTCCTTGAGGCTCCTCGCGCAGGACCGGGTCGTAGAAGCGGCCACCGCGCTCGTAGCCCTCCAACCATCGCCGGGCGGTGCCGGAGTGGAGACCGACGAGGCGATCGACATCCGCGTAGGAGTAGATCGCCCGATCGAGCAAGGTGTCCGCCATGCGGCCATCATCGCAGATGACGGGAGGCATGGCGGCTCACTCCTCGCGGAGGATCTTCGGGGGGCCTGCGGGGGTGGCCTCGCCGCGCTCGACGGCGGCGTTGTGGCTGGCGAGGGCGCGCTCGAGGAGCTCCATGAGAGGGGTCTCGTCGCGGGCGATCTGCAGGTACTTCGGGCCGAGGGAGACGATGAGGTCGCGCTCGGCGAGGAGGGCGTTGTGGATGCGCTCGCGCTCGGCCGGGTCGGCGGTGTATTCGGAGTCGAGGTAAGCGGCGGCGTGGCGGCGGGCGTTGTTGATGGCGTTCTTCGTGCGACCGCGCTTGCTGAAGAGCGAGGCGACGATCGTGACGACGAGGACGCCGAGGATGACGGTCAGGGAGAGGCCGGTGCTGATCTCGACCACGTGCACGGGGTCGCCGTCGTTGATGAACGGGATGTTGTTCTCGTGGAGGGCGTGCAGGATCAGCTTGACGCCGATGAAGGCGAGGATCGCCGCCAGACCGTAGGACAGGTAGATGAGCCGGTCGAGCAGGCCGTCGAGCAGGAAGTAGAGCTGGCGCAGGCCGAGCAGCGAGAACGCGGTCGCGGTGAAGACGATGTAGACGTTCTGGGTGAGGCCGAAGATCGCCGGGATCGAGTCGAGGGCGAAGAGGATGTCGGTGCCGCCGATGGCGACCATGACCAGCAGCATCGGCGTCAGGATGCGCTTGCCGTCCTCCATCGTGAAGAGCTTGTCGCCGTCGTAGTGCTCGCTGACGTGGAACAGCCGCCGGGCCAGGCGGACGACGAAGTTCTCCCCGTGGGAGTCGTCGTCGGGCTTGAGCATGTTGCCGGCGGTCATCAGCAGGATGAGGCCGAACAGGTAGAACACCCAGGCGAAGGTGTTGATCAGCGCGGCGCCCACGAAGATGAACCCGGTGCGCGCGATCAGCGAGAAGGTGATCCCGAAGAGCAGCACCTTCTGCTGGTCCTCGCGGGGAACCCGGAAGCTGGTCATGATGATCAGGAAGACGAACAGGTTGTCGACCGAGAGGGCCTTCTCGGTGATGTAGCCGGCGAAGTACTCCCCGCCCATCGCGCCGCCGCCGAAGACCAGCACGCCGACGCCGAACAGGAGCGCGATCGCGACGTAGATCGCCGACCAGGTCGCGGACTCCCTCAGCGTGGGCGTGTGGGCCTTGCGTACGTGGAAGACGTAGTCGAAGGCGAGCAGACCGACGATCGCGACCACGGTGACCAGCCACACCCATGTCGGTGCGCCCATGTGACAACCCCCTGAGAATCGACCCGAGAATGGGACCGGACCTCAGCCTAGGCGGAGGTCCTCGGGATCGACAGCCCATCGATGATCTGCGGGAGCGCGTCTTCGAGAAGCCGGTCGGCACGGGGGTCCTCGGGGCGGATCGTACGCATCGTGACGCTGTGCAGGAACACGCCCATCATCGTCTGGGCGAGGAGGTCGCTCGGCATCGTGGAGGTGCGGTCGAGGCGGTCCAGGGCGAGGTCGACGACCTCGACGAGCTGCTCGCTGAGCGCCGTGAACGTCGCCGAGCTGATCTCTCGCGCATCGGCGTCGCGCAGGCTCTGCAGCACCACCTCGCTCTGCAGGACGAACCAGCGGTCCTGGAGCGGGCGGATCGCGTCGAAGGCCGCGCCGATCAGTGATCCGCTCGAGTCGGCGTCGCTGTGCTCGCCGACGGCGGTGCGTACGGCCGCGATCAGCTGCTCCGACTCCTCCTTGAACGCCTCGAGCAGCACCTCCTCGACGCTGCCGAAGTTGGAGTAGAACGCTCCGCGCGTGTAGCCGGCCGCGCTGACCAGGTCGTCGACGGTGACCCGGCGCGCCCCACGCTCGACGAAGACGTCGACGGCCGCGGACAGCAGCCGGGCGCGGGTGTTCGTACGTCGCCTGGGGGCCTTCACCTCGGTCATGTAGTAATCCTCACATACGCCGACGATACATTTTCGTATTGAATGCGTTAATGTATCGAACGTGTCCTCCTACCTCTACCGCCTCGGCCGACAGGTCGCGCGCCACGCCAAGTCCGTGCTGGCGCTCTGGCTCCTGCTCGCGGTGCTCCTGGGTGCGCTGACCGTCTCGCTCGGCGGCAAGCTGCAGAACGACTTCACGATCCCCGGGACCGAGTCCCAGCAGGGTCTGGACGCGCTCATGCAGCGCTTCCCCGAGGTCTCCGGGACCTCCGCCCAGCTGGTCTTCGTCGCCCCCGAGGGGGAGAAGATCGCCGACCACCGTCAGGAGGTCGAGAAGGTGCTCGCGGAGGTCGAGAAGGTGGACCACGTCGCGACGGTCACCGACCCGCTCGCGAAGGACAGCAGGACGGTCAGCGACAACGGCCGGGACGCGCTCGCGACGGTGCAGTTCGACCTCGGTCTCGACGAGCTCCCCGAGGGCGTGACCTCGGATCTGGAGAATGCCGCCGAGCTACCGGCGGGGTCTGCGCTGGAGCTCCACATCGGCGGGGATGTGTACTCCGTCACCGGGGTGCACGTCAGCGCGACCGAGGCGATCGGGATCCTCATCGCCCTGCTGGTCCTGGCGATCACGTTCGGGTCGCTGCTGGCCGCCGGCCTGCCGACCCTGACCGCACTGCTCGGGGTGGCGATCGCGATGGCGGGGATCTTCTCGGTCGCCGCGGTCACCACGATCTCGGCCACCACCCCGACCCTCGCGCTGATGATCGGGCTCGCGGTCGGGATCGACTACGCGCTCTTCGTGATCGCCAGGCACCGCAGCCAGCTCGCCGCCGGTCTCGGGGTGGAGGAGTCGATCGCGCGGGCGCTCGCCACCGCCGGCAGCGCGGTCATCTTCGCGGGTGTCACGGTCATCATCGCGTTGTGCGGCCTCGTGGTCGCGGGCATCCCGTTCCTGGCGGTGATGGGGTACGCAGCGGCCTCCGCCGTCCTGGTCGCCGTGCTCGTCGCGCTCACCGCCGTGCCGGCGCTCCTGGCGCTGCTGGGTGAGCGGCTGCGGCCCAAGCCTGGGTCTCGGGCCCACCGGCGTGAGGCTGTCGCGGAGGGGCGGCCTCACGCCACCCTCGGGGCTCGCTGGGTGCGGCTGGTGACCAGGGTGCCGGTCCTCACTGTCGTGGTCTCGCTGCTGGTGATCGCCGTCCTGGCGATCCCAGCGCGCGACCTCGCGCTGGGGCTCAACGACAACGGCAGTGCCGAGCCGGGGAGCAGCCAGCGGGAGACGTACGACCTGATCAGCCGTGACTTCGGGCCCGGCTACAACGCGCCGCTGTTCGTGACCGCGGACATCATCGACACCACCGACCCGATCGGGGTGATGGACTCTCTGGGCAAGGCGCTGGGGGCTCATGACGGGGTGCAGAAGGTCGCGCTGGCGACGCCGAACCGCACTGCTGACCTCGGGCTCGTTGTGATCTACCCGACCACCGAGAAGAGCGACCCGGCGACCGCCGCGCTGGTCGAGGAGATCCGCGCCGACTCGGCCGAGCTCGAGGAGCGGTTCGGGATCGAGGACGTCATGGTCACCGGGCAGACCGCGGTCGCCATCGATGTCAGCGCCCGTCTGTCCGGTGCGATCCTGCCGTTCGGTGCGGTCGTCGTCGGGCTGTCGCTGATCCTGCTGATGATCGTGTTCCGCTCGATCGCGGTCCCGCTGAAGGCGACGCTGGGCTACGTGCTGTCGGTGGCGGCCTCGTTCGGGGTGGTCGCCGCGGTCTTCGAGTGGGGCTGGGGCGCCGATCTGCTCAACGTCGCGAAGGTCGGTCCGGTGATCGCGTTCTTCCCGATCATCCTGATGGGCGTGCTCTTCGGGCTGGCGATGGACTACGAGGTCTTCCTGGTCTCCCGGATGCGGGAGGACTACGTCCACACCGGCGACGCGCGGGCTTCCGTGGACAGCGGTTTCGCCGCCAGCGCCCGCGTCGTCACCGCCGCGGCTCTCATCATGATCGGCGTCTTCGCCGCCTTCGTGCCCAACGGCGACCCGATCGTGAAGCCCATGGCGCTGGGGCTCACCGTGGGGGTGCTCGTGGACGCGTTCCTGGTGCGGATGACGCTGGTACCGGCCGTGCTGACCCTGCTCGGGCGGGGTGCCTGGTGGCTGCCGGGCTGGCTGGACCGGCGGCTGCCGGTCCTCGACATCGAGGGCGAGGCGCTCGTCCACCACCTCGAGCACGTCGACTACGTCGCCGCCAACGGTGAGGTCGCGGTCCGGGCGCGGCAGGTCGAGGTGCCGGGTGCGCTCGCGCCGCTCGATCTTCACCTGCGGCCGGGAGGGCTCGGGATCGTCCACGGCGCCGATCCGGTCGCGCGCTCTGCTGCGCTCGCCGCGCTCACCGGGCGGCTCGCCTTCGCCGGGCAGCTGGTGGTGCTCGACCGGCTGCTGCCGGAGGAGGCGGGGGCGGTACGCGCCCGGGCCGCGCTCGTCGGCGACGTCGCGGAGGCGCTCCGGCTCGTCGGTGCCCGGCGGGTGCCGGCGCTTGTCGCCATCGACAGCCCCACCTCGCTCGACAGCGGGCAGCTCGCGGCGCTGTCCGCGCTGACCTCGCGAGGCACGACGGTCCTGCTCGGGATGCCGTCGTTGCCCGCCGTGCCGCAGGTCGCGGACGCGCTCGCTCATGCCGCGCCTGCCCTTCGCCCACCAGATCCCGAGCTCACCGACCCTGCGGCTTCGGCCGCCGACCTGGAGACAGTCCGATGAAACGTACGAAATCATGGTGGTCGGGCCGCCGCCTGGTGGCCGCCGCGATCCTGCTCCCGGTCGTCGTGACGGCGCTCGCGCTCGTCGCGCTCAGTGACCGCACCGAGAACCTCGACGAGGTGCCCGCCGCGGTGGTCAACCTCGACGAGCCGGTGACGACGGGGAGCGGGAAGGACAAGCAGACGGTCTACGCCGGCCGCGCGCTCGCCGCGGACCTGGTCTCCTCCTCGGGTTCTGGCTCGTCGAGCCCCACGCTCGGCTGGGAGCTCACCGACGAGGAGGATGCGCGCTCGGGCTATGCGGACGGGACGTACGCGGCGGTGATCACGATCCCCGCGGACCTGTCCAAGACGCTGTCGGGGGTGCAGGGGAGCGACCCGAGCGCCGGCCGGGTCAGCGTGGAGGCGTCCGACGCCTCCAGCGAGGTGACCGCCGAGATCGCCCGGCAGGTCGCGCGGCAGTCGGCCTCGACCCTGGGGCGTACGGTCACGACGACCTACCTCGACGGGGTCCGGGACCAGTCCGGGAAGCTCAAGACCAGCCTGGACTCGGCCGCCGACGGTGCCGGCCGGCTCGCCGACGGTACGGCGGCCGCCGACTCGGGTGCGGCGAAGGTCGCCTCGGGGGCGAACGCGCTCAGCTCCGGTGCGTCCGGGGCTGCCGACGGCGCCTCGCAGGTAGCGGGCGGGCTCGACTCGCTCGCCGGGGGGACCGCGCAGCTGGAGACCGGGGCGGGGTCGCTGGCCGGGGGCGCGGGCAAGGCGTCGAAGGGCGCGTCCTCGCTGGCCGCCGGTGCCGAGGAGCTGAGCGGCGGGCTCGACCAGGTCGAGAGGTCGACCGCGGGGCTCCCGTCGCAGGCCTCGTCGCTCGCGACCGGAGCCTCGCAGGTGTCGGAGGGAGTGGCCGGCTACACCCAGCTCGCCAAGGGCTGGGCGCAGGCGTGCGCGAGCGACCCGCTGCTCGCGGCCTCCAAGCCGCAGCTGTGCGGCGCCACCGCCTCGGCGGTCGGCTCCGGTGGTACACAGGCCGACCAGCTCGCCGCAGGCGCGGCGCAGGTCGCCTCGGGGGCTTCGGCGCTGTCGCAGGCGGCGCCGAAGCTGAGCGGAGGGATCGCCTCGGCGTCCGACGGTGCCGACTCGGTCGCGTCCGGGGCAGCCCAGGTCGCCGACGCCAACGCCCGCCTCGCCAAGGGGGCGCGTGAGCTCGAGTCCGGTCTCGGGGAGGCCAACGAGGGCGCCACCGCGCTGGCCTCCGGGGCCGATCAGCTCGCCTCCGGGACCAAGCAGCTCCAGAGCGGTTCGGCGGAGCTCGCCACCGGTGCCGACTCGCTGGCCTCCGGTACGTCCTCGCTGACCGAGGGTGCCGACTCGCTCGCCTCGGGTCTCGACGACGGTGCCTCGCAGATCACGGTTCCTGGTGAGAAGCAGGCCGAGGTCGTCGCCGACCCGGTGCAGGTCTCGGTCGCTTCCGGCGCCTCCACCTCAGGGGCGACCCGTCTGGCGCCGGCGGTGATCGCGCTGGCGCTGTGGCTCGGTGCGCTCGCGATCTACCTGCTCCGTCCGGCCTTCCCCGCCGGGCGGCTGCGCGACGCGCTCACGGCGCGGCGGCTCACCTTCGCCGGTCTGTGGCCGGCGGCTCTCGTCGGGGTGGCGCAGGCGGTTCTCCTCGTGGTCGCCGCTGACCTTCTCGGTGCCGACCTCGCGCAGCCGATCGCCACGGTCGGGATCGCGGTGCTCTCCGCGTCGGTGTTCGTCGCCGTCCACCAGGCCGTCGTCGCGCTCGCCGGCCAGCGTCGTGGCTGGCTGATCTCGCTCGCCTTCCTCGCCCTGCAGCTCGTCTCCCTCGGCGGGCTGCTGCCGGTCGCCACCGCCTCCGCGCCGTTCGGTGCGCTCGCGGGCATCCTGCCGGTCCCGCTCGCCGCCGAGGCGCTCCGCGGGGCCGCCGTCGCGCAGAGCGGTGCCGCGGTCGGTGCGCCGGTCGGGGGACTGGTCCTCTGGCTCCTGCTCGCGGTGGCGGTCAGCCTCTTCGCGGCCGGTCGGGCGCAGCGTACGTCTGTGGCGGAGATCCGCGGTGTGGTGGCGGCCGGCTGAACCGCTGGTCGAGCCGTGAGCGCCAGCGAGCGTGTCGAGACCAACAGGGTCCCGTCGGCACTCGACAGGACCGTGTTGGTCTCGACACGCCTCCGCCTAGCGGCTCCGGCGGCTCGACCAGCGATCGAGCTCGTCGCGGCGGCTCAGAGCGAGGTGTCGTGCAGCACGATGTGCTCGTCGAGCGGGGCCCGGCCGACGTCGAGCCGGTTCACCGCGGCGTCGGGGTCGGCGGTGCCGAAGGAGATGCCGTAGAGCAGCTTGAGGTCGGCGGGCAGGCCGAGGTGGGCACGGACGGTGTCGGCGAAGAGGCCGTGCATGCCCTGGGGTACGCCGTGGTAGCCGCGGGCGGTGAGGGAGAGCAGGAAGTTCTGGGCGTACATGCCGACGTCGTTGGCGGCGCGCACGACATCGCCGAGCTCCGGTACGAAGAGCAGGGCCACGTGGGGCGCACCGTAGAAGCGGAGGTTCTCGGCGACGGCCCTGGTGCGGCCGGCGGCGTCCTCGCGGGCGATGCCCAGAGCGCCGTAGAGGTCGGCCCCGGTCTGCTGAGACCGCTGGACGTGGACGCTGTCGTCGGCACCGTACGTCGTGGTGAAGTCGGGGCTCATCTGGCCGGCCTCGAACGCCTTGAGCATCGCCTCGCTGAGGCGCTCACGGGCCTCACCGGAGAAGACGTGGACCTCCCACGGCTGCGTGTTGCTGTGCGACGGGGCGCGCTGGGCGTCCTCGAGCGCACCGCGGATGTCGTCGGCGGGCACGGGGTCGGGCAGGAAGGCTCGCGCGGAGCGGCGCGAGCGGATCACGTCCGTGAAGGTGTCGACGGCGGTCGTGGTCACAAGGAGTTCCTCTCAGGTCTGCCGAGGCCGACGGCCTCGATCCACTCCTGACCCAAGACGGAGGGACTCTCCGGTATTCCTGGAACTGGTGTCGAGGTGGCTCATCACACACATTCCGGGGGCTACCCGGTTCGGGTGATACCGGGGGATCGGACAGAGGGCTTTACCGGGGTGCGGCGAAGACTCGAGATCCGACCTATCCGAGGGGGAAACCCATGATCCGAAAGCTTGTCTGCGCGGTCGCGGCGGGGGTCGCCGCGGCGGCGCTCTGGTCGATGCCGGCCTCGCCTGCACCCTTGTTGCAGCTCTCCGGCGCGATCTTCACCACCGATGTCACCGGTGCGCCCGTCAACCTCAACCACTACGCCGCGAAGGAGGACGTCTATCTCAACGGCGGTCCCGGCATCAACGCGCCCGTCGACGCTGCCGGCCTGCCTGCCGGGATCTACGCCTTCCAGGTGACCGATCCCTCCGGCAAGACGCTGCTCTCCACCGATCCGGTCGCCTGCCGCCGGGTCGAGGTCGATGCCAGCGGCCGCTTCGTCAGCGTCGCCCCGAGCGGCGCCTGCGCTCACGCGACCGGCACCGACGCCGAGGACGGCGGCATCACCGTGCAGCTGTTCCCCTACCTCGACACCCCGAACAACGGTGGCGAGTACAAGGTCTGGCTGACCCCGTACGACGCGCTCGACCCGACCGCTCCGGGCAACCGGCACGGTTTCGTCCCCGCCGACAGCAAGACCGACAACTTCAAGGTCAAGGCGAAGGCGATCGTCGAGATCGACACCCGGTTCTCGCGGCACGGTGGACCGTTCATCGACGGTCTGGCTGCCCACTGGACCGACACCCTGGGTGCGCACAACGTGAAGTACTCCGAGTACAACCCGGCGGTCCTCGCGTTCCACGAGGCGCACGTCGAGGCCGCTGAGGCGGGTCTGCACAAGATCACCGTGAGCGACCAGCCCGGCTGCGAGATCGACGACGTCCACTTCGACGGGGCGACCTTCGTCCCCGGCGCGGGCGGCTCGGTCACCGTCTCGGTGCAGGTCAAGAAGCACATGAGCGGAGAGCACACCTACTGGGTGGACGTGCACTGCGTCTGAGGCACTGTTTCCGAACCCTCTGATCCGGTCACCGCGATCATCAACCTAGCATTTGCTTGGTAGGCGCTCTAGACTGCCGCACATGGCAGTCGAGATCGACTTCAGCGGCAAGGTGGTCGCGGTGACCGGTGGTGCCCGCGGTGTGGGCGCCGGGATCGTCGCGCGGTTCCTCGAGGCAGGCGCCGAGGTCGAGATCTGCGGCCGGAACGTCCCCGACGAGCTGGTTGTCGTCGGCGGGCGCAAGCCGGTCTTCTCCCAGGTCGACGTGCGGGACCCGGAGCAGGTCGCGGCCTGGATCAGCGCCATCACCGACCGGCTCGGACGGCTCGACGTGGTCGTCAACAACGCCGGGGGAGCGCCCTACGCCGACTTCGCGACCGCGTCGCCGCGCTTCCACGAGAAGATCTCGGCGATCAACTTCCTGGCCACCGCCTACGTGAGCCAGGCGGCGTACGAGGCGTTGAAGGCCTCGCGCGGATCCATCGTCAACATCAGCTCGATCTCGGCACGGCGGCCCAGTCCCGGGACCGCGGTCTACGGGGCCGCCAAGGCGGCCGTCGAGAGCCTGACCGGGTCGCTCGCGGTCGAGTGGGCTCCGGACGTACGCGTCAACGCCATCTCCTGCGGCCTCGTCGCCACGCCGGGGTCCGAGGACCACTACGGCAGCCCGGAGCAGCGGGCCGCGGTGGCCGCGACCATCCCGCGCGGCGTCTTCGCGACCCCCGAAGAGGTCGGCGACGCCTGCCTCATGCTCGCCTCCCCGCTCGCCGCGCACATCACCGGCGCCGTCCTCGCCGTCGACGGCGGCGGCGAGTGGCCCGCCTTCCTCCAGCACACCCCCAACTCCTGAGGAGCCCCCATGCCTGAAGCCGTCATCGTCTCCGCCGCCCGTTCCCCGATCGGCCGCGCCTTCAAGGGATCGCTCAAGGATCTGCGGCCCGACGAGCTGGCCGAGCAGATCGTACGCAGCGCCCTCGCGTCGGTTCCGGAGCTGGACCCGACGCGGATCGACGACCTGATGATGGGCTGTGCCCAGCCCGCGGGGGAGCAGGGATACAACATCGGCCGGGTCGTCGGCGTACGTCTGGGTCTGGACGCCGTGCCCGGCACCACGGTCCACCGCTACTGCGCATCCTCGCTGCAGACCACCCGGATGGCCTTCCATGCGATCCGCGCGGGGGAGGGGGATGCGTTCGTCTCCGCCGGGGTCGAGTGCGTGTCCCGCTACGAGCGGGGCAAGGCCGACGGGATGCCGGACACCAAGGCCGAGGAGTTCCTCAAGGCGGGCGAGCGCGGTGCCGCACGGGTGGCCGCGGGCGAGGCCTGGACCGACCCTCGCGAGTCCGGCGATCTGCCCGACTACCACCTCGCGATGGGCGAGACCGCCGAGAACGTCGCCGAGATGTACGGCGTCACGCGCGAGGCACAGGACGAGTGGGGCGTACGTTCCCAGAACCGCGCCGAGGCCGCCGCCGCCCGGGGCTTCTGGGAGCGGGACATCACGCCCGTGACGCTGCCGTCGGGTGAGATCGTGGCCACGGACGACGGGCCGCGCGCCGGGGTCACCCTGGAGAAGGTCGCCGGGCTCAAGCCGGTGTTCCGCGAGAACGGCACCATCACCGCCGGCAACTGCTGCCCGCTCAACGACGGCGCGGCCGCGCTGGTGATCATGAGCGACGTACGCGCCGCCGAGCTCGGCATCACGCCCCTGGCCCGGATCGTGTCGACCGGCGTCTCCGGGCTCTCGCCCGAGATCATGGGCCTCGGGCCGGTCGAGGCGTCCCGCCAGGCGCTCGCCCGCGCCGGGCTCACCGCCGACGACATCGACCTGGTGGAGATGAACGAGGCCTTCGCCGCCCAGGTGGTCCCCAGCATCGCGCAGATCGGCCTCGACCCCGAGCGGGTCAACGTCAACGGCGGCGCGATCGCCCTCGGCCACCCCTTCGGCTCCACCGGCGCCCGCCTCACGACCACGCTCCTCCACGGTCTGCAGGAGACCGGCGGCCGCTACGGCCTCGAGACCATGTGTGCCGCCGGCGGCCAGGGGATGGCGCTGGTCATCGAGCGGCTGAGCTGACTCCCGCCGAATCGGCAGAAATGGCGTGGGGGGGGGGGGGGGGGTGGGGGGGGGGGGGGGGGGGGGGGGGGGGGGCGCCGGGCCGCGGGGGGGGGGGGCGGGGGGGCGGCGGGGGGGCGGGGGGGGGGCGGGC